>NZ_CP107929.1:2100000-2385000 GCF_036017915.1 Micromonospora sp. NBC_00421 | reverse complement strand
TGTTCCCGAGTAGCGGCGGACCCCTGAAATCTGCCGTGAATCTGCCAGGACCACCTGGTAAGCCTAAATACTTCCTGGTGACCGATAGCGGACGAGTACCGTGAGGGAATGGTGAAAAGTACCCCGGGAGGGGAGTGAAATAGTACCTGAAACCGTTCGCCTACAATCCGTCGGAGCCTTGCGGGGTGACGGCGTGCCTTTTGAAGAATGAGCCTGCGAGTTAGTGGCATGTGGCGAGGTTAACCCGTGTGGGGGAGCCGTAGCGAAAGCGAGTCTGAATAGGGCGTCGTAGTCGCATGTTCTAGACCCGAAGCGGAGTGATCTAGCCATGGGCAGGCTGAAGCGCGGGTAAGACCGCGTGGAGGGCCGAACCCACCAACGTTGAAAAGTTGGGGGATGACCTGTGGTTAGGGGTGAAAGGCCAATCAAACTCCGTGATAGCTGGTTCTCCCCGAAATGCATTTAGGTGCAGCGTCGCGTGTTTCTTGCCGGAGGTAGAGCACTGGATGGTCTAGGGGGCCCACAAGCTTACCGAAATCAGCCAAACTCCGAATGCCGGTAAGTGAGAGCGCGGCAGTGAGACTGCGGGGGATAAGCTTCGTAGTCGAGAGGGAAACAGCCCAGATCACCAGCTAAGGCCCCTAAGCGTGTGCTAAGTGGAAAAGGATGTGGGGTCGCATAGACAACCAGGAGGTTGGCTTAGAAGCAGCCATCCTTTAAAGAGTGCGTAATAGCTCACTGGTCAAGTGGTTCCGCGCCGACAATGTAGCGGGGCTCAAGCACACCGCCGAAGCTGTGGCATTCACATGATACTTCGCCAGGTCTTGATATCTGGTGCAGGTGTGTGGATGGGTAGGGGAGCGTCGTGCCGGGGGTGAAGCAGCGGGGTGACCCAGTTGTGGACGCGGCACGAGTGAGAATGCAGGCATGAGTAGCGAAAGAAGGGTGAGAAACCCTTCCGCCGGATGACCAAGGGTTCCAGGGCCAGGCTAATCCGCCCTGGGTGAGTCGGGACCTAAGGCGAGGCCGAGAGGCGTAGTCGATGGACAACGGGTTGATATTCCCGTACCCGCGAAAGAGCGCCCGTGATGAACCTTATTGTGCTAACTGCCCGAACTGTTGGCGGTCTTCGGACCAAGAACGGGGAGCGTGGGAACCTGGTAGGTAGTAGTCAAGCGATGGGGTGACGCAGGAAGGTAGCTGAGCCCGGCCGGTGGTTGTGCCGGGGTAAGCGTGTAGGCCGTGCCGTAGGCAAATCCGCGGTGCACAGGGCTGAGACGTGATGCCGAGCCGATTCAGGTGAAGTCAGTGATCCTATGCTGCCGAGAAAAGCCTCTAGCGAGTTCTTAGCGGCCCGTACCCCAAACCGACACAGGTGGTCAGGTAGAGAATACCGAGGCGATCGGGCGAACTGTGGTTAAGGAACTCGGCAAATTGCCCCCGTAACTTAGGGAGAAGGGGGGCCGGAGACGTGAAGCCCCATGCGGGTGGAGCGTTGTATGGCCGCAGAGAGCAGGGGGAAGCGACTGTTTACTAAAAACACAGGTCCATGCGAAGAAGTAATTCGATGTATATGGACTGACGCCTGCCCGGTGCTGGAACGTTAAGGGGACCTGTTAGCCTTTCGGGGCGAGGCGGAGAACTTAAGCGCCAGTAAACGGCGGTGGTAACTATAACCATCCTAAGGTAGCGAAATTCCTTGTCGGGTAAGTTCCGACCTGCACGAATGGCGTAACGACTTCCCCACTGTCTCAACCACAGGCCCGGCGAAATTGCAGTACGAGTAAAGATGCTCGTTACGCGCGGCAGGACGGAAAGACCCCGGGACCTTTACTATAGCTTGACATTGGTATCTGAATGGGCTTGTGTAGGATAGGTGGGAGCCAGTGAAACCTGTACGCCAGTATGGGTGGAGGCAATCTTGAAATACCACTCTGGTTGATTTGGGTATCTAACTTCGGACCGTTATCCGGTTCAGGGACAGTGTCTGGTGGGTAGTTTAACTGGGGCGGTTGCCTCCTAAAGGGTAACGGAGGCGCCCAAAGGTTCCCTCAGCCTGGTTGGCAATCAGGTGTTGAGTGCAAGTACACAAGGGAGCTTGACTGTGAGACTGACAGGTCGAGCAGGGACGAAAGTCGGGACTAGTGATCCGGCACTTGCGAGTGGAAGCGGTGTCGCTCAACGGATAAAAGGTACCCCGGGGATAACAGGCTGATCTTCCCCAAGAGTCCATATCGACGGGATGGTTTGGCACCTCGATGTCGGCTCGTCGCATCCTGGGGCTGTAGCAGGTCCCAAGGGTTGGGCTGTTCGCCCATTAAAGCGGTACGCGAGCTGGGTTTAGAACGTCGTGAGACAGTTCGGTCCCTATCCGCCGTGCGCGTAGGATACTTGAGAAGGGCTGTCCCTAGTACGAGAGGACCGGGACGGACGAACCTCTGGTGTGCCAGTTGTCCCGCCAGGGGCACGGCTGGTTAGCTACGTTCGGAAGGGATAACCGCTGAAAGCATCTAAGCGGGAAGCCTGCTTCAAGATGAGGTATCCCACCCACCTATGGTGGGGTAAGGCCCCCAGCTAGACGACTGGGTTGATAGGCCGGAAATGTAAGCCCGGTAACGGGTTCAGTTGACCGGTACTAATAGGCCGAGGACTTGACTACGAAGCTGCTACGCGTCCACTGTGCAACTCTGAACAAGCAAACACCCCGACTGGTCACACGACCAGCCCGCGCGTGTGTTGATATGTTCATAGAGTTACGGCGGTCATGGCGGAGGGGAAACGCCCGGTCACATTCCGAACCCGGAAGCTAAGCCCTCCAGCGCCGATGGTACTGCACTCGGGAGGGTGTGGGAGAGTAGGACACCGCCGGACAACCATTACGAGTAGGCCCACCCCGTACGGGGTGGGCCTACTCGAATATTGCCCTCTGACGCATTTAGCCCAATTTTCCACCCGCTCCGATTTCGTCGTCATTCTGACACTCGGGACTGATTCGGCTTTATCTCGGGAAAATGTTGTGAGTGGAAGAACTGACGAATAATCAGTTGTCGTCGGGTCCGGGTCGTTCATCAGAATCCGATTCATCTTCGCCGACGATTCGGGTCGTGGTGGTGGGTCCGCCGGGCCTGTTGCGTACCGCGTTGGCGGCGGTCCTGTCCGCCACACCCGGCTTCGAGCTGGCCGGAGAGAGCGATCCGGACCATCACCTGTCGGACCGGGTCGTCACCCGGCGGCCGCACGTGGTCCTGGTCGACCTGGACGCGATCGAGGATCCCGCCGTCCTGACCAGACAGTGGCACGCCCGGCTACCGGAGTGCGCCGTGGTGGTGTTGACGTCCCGACGGACGGCCCGGGTGCTGCGTCGGGCACTCGGGGCGCGGGTGCGGGGGATCATCGCCAAGGATGTCCCACCGCAGGAGCTGCTTGACCAACTACGGTTGGTCGCCGAGGGGCAACGGATGATCGATCCGGTGATCGCGCTGGCCGCCCTCGACGCCGCGGTGAACCCGTTGAACGAGCGGGAACGTGAGGTGACCGGCGCGGCGGCCCGGGGCCTGTCGACCAAGGAGATCGCCGCCCAGCTGCATCTGGCGCCCGGGACCGTCCGCAACCACCTGTCCGTCGTGTTGCGCAAAACCGGTGCCCGTAACCGTTGGGAGGCCGTGCAGCGGGCCCAGGACGCGGGTTGGATCTGACTACCGGCGGGAAGGGGTGTCGGACCGGTTACGAGTTCAATAAAATTCTCAACCGTGCGTCACTGGCCGCACACATTTCGCTGTCACGGGCTATATGTCGGGAGTTGCTATGGTCCGCACACTGCTCGCTCTCCAGGGTGGGCTGCTCCGGGGTGCGCTCGCACAGCTGCTCTCCGCCGAACACGACATCGAGATCGTTGGCGAAGTGGACAGCCCGCGTCACCTGAGGGCGGCCCTCCTGGCCCAACGCCCCGATGTCGCCGTGGTGGAGTTCGACATGCTGACCGTGGCGGAATTGGTCCGCCTGGCAGCTGCCGACTTCACCACCGGTTTCACCACGGGCTCCACCACCGATCCCGCCGTCGCGCTCACCGCCGTGCCCGGTGCGGATTCCACGACGCCGCCCGGAGTCGGTCCGGCCGGCGCGGATGCCGTCACCGAGCCGTCCCCGCAGCAGCCCGCCGCCCCACCGGTGGGATCCCTACTGGTCCTGGTCGAGCAGCGACGGGCCGGCCGACTGGGGCCGGTGCTCGCCGAGCACGGCCATCGAATCGGTTTCCTCAGCCGCGAGGTGCCTCCCGGCCGGATCGTCGACGGGGTCCGTCAGCTGGCCGAGGGGCGGGTCGTCCTCGACCCGGACCTGGTGGTGGCCGCGTTGGAGGTCGCCGACAGCCCGTTGACCAACCGGGAGCGGGAGGTGCTCGACGTGGTCGCCGAGGGGCACCCGGTGCAGGAGATCGCCGCCCGCCTGGTGCTGTCGGCCGGGACGGTGCGCAACCACCTGTCGCGGATCATGGCCAAGACCGGTGCGCGGACCCGCTGGGAAGCGGTACGGATAGCCCGCGAGTCGGGTTGGCTGTGACCGCCTCCGGTCCAGGTTCAGGTTCCTGTTCCGTCTCGCCGTAGCCGACCAGGGCACGATAGGCCGGCGAGCGGGCGAGTAGCCCCTCGTGGGTGTCCAGCAGCGCGGTCCGGCCGTCGAGCAGCAGGACCCGCCGGGCCCGCAGCGCCGAACTGACCCGGTGGGCGATCACCACCAGGGTGCCCGGACGGGCGGCGAACGCGCTCTCCCACCGGGCTTCGGTCGCCGGGTCGAGATGACAGGTTGCCTCGTCGAGGATGACCAGCGCGGCGGGGGAGAGCCAGGCCCGCAGCAGCGCCAGCTGTTGGCGTTCCCCCGCCGACAGTTCCGCAGGGCGTAGCAGCGCGTCGTAGCCGCCCAGCCGGGCCAGCAGCCCGGTAAGGCCCAGCCGGGCCGCCGCCCGGTCGATCGTGTCGTCGGGGAGGCCGGGAGCCAGGTAGTCGAGGTTCTCCCGAAGCGTGCCGGAGAAGACGTACGCCTCCTGGGGGATGAGCACCCGCCGGTCGGCCAGCGTCAGCGGCGTGGCCCCGGCCACCGGCGACCCACCGACGTGGACCGTGCCGGACTGGGGGTGCAGCAGCCCGGCGACCAGTCCCGCCAGGGTGGACTTGCCGATCCCGCTGGCCCCCACGATCACCAGGTGGTCGCCGACCGGCACCTCGAGGTCGAGGTCGTCGAGCACCGGATCGGCGTGTGGCCCGTACCGGAAGGTCACCCCGCGCAGCGACAGCGCCGAGGCAGCCGGTTCCGTGGCGCGGCCGGGCAGCGACCCGGCCGGCTCGGCACCGGCGACCTGGTCGGTGGTGGCGACAGGCGATGCGACCTGGTCGGTGGTGGCGGGGAACGGTGTGGTCTGGTCGGTGGCGACGGACGGTGCGGTGCTGGCCGGCGGCGCGGCGGTGCGCAGGAGCCGATCGAGGGTGACGGCGAAGCGGAGGCCGCCGGCGGCGACCCCCTGCACCAGGCTGTGCAGGGCCGGCTGCACGCCGCGCGTCACGTAGACCAGGGCGCCGAGCACCGCGCCGGGGCCCAGTCCCTGGCGGACCAGCCACGGTGTGGCCAGCAGCAGCGCCGGCACCGGCAGCCAGCCACCCAGTGCCAGGCTCAGGCCACGGGTCGCGGCCATGGTGGCCAGCCGTCGCTCCACCCGGGCCTGCGCGTCGACCGACGCGCCGACCCAGTCGGTGATCTCGTCCCGCGTGCCGCTGGCGGAGACGTCGCGGTGGCCGGTCACCGCAGTCACCACGGCCCGGCCGAGGCGCTCGTCGGAGAGCACGTACTCCCGTTGCCGGGCGACCATCACCGGCAACGCCACGGCGAAGAGGCCGAGACCGGCCAGCACCGGCACCGCCACCACCAGGGCCACCGGGGCGGCCAACGAGAACAGGCCGAGCACGGCGGCGCCGAGGGCGAACAGGAAGCCGCGTACCACCATCAGCAGCCCGGCGTAGGTGTCCCGGACCAGCTCCACCTGGTGGGTCAGCCGGGCCACCGCCGCGTCGTCGGCCCGGCCGCCGGCCGCACCGGTCACCGCGCCGCGTACCACCCGGCGGAGCAGGTCGTCGCGGAACGGTTCCACCACGTCGCCGAGCAGCGCGTACGACCGGTGGGTGCCGGCCGCGCCGACCAGTACCGCGAGCCCGAGCAGCGCCAACCACGCCAGCCCGACGCCCGGTCGGCCGGCCAGGAAGCCGCTGTCGACGGCGTGTGCGGTCAGCAGCCCCGACAGGGCCGCCGGTAGCACCTCGGCGGCCGACCAGCCGGCCAACCGCCACAGCTGTGCCCGCCGGGCCCGTAACGCGGCCCGGGTCACGCCGGTGACCGTGTTCACGACCGGAACACCTCCCGGTAGTCGGGGTCTGCCCAGAGACCCGGGTGCGGGCCGACGGCACGGACCCGCCCATCGGCCACCCAGGCGACCAGGTCGGCGCGGGCGGCCATGCCGATCCGGTGGCTGACCACCACCCGGGTACGCCGGTCACCGGGCCCGGTCAACGCCCGGGTCACCTGGTACTCGGTGGCGGTGTCCAGGCTGGACGTGGCGTCGTCGAGGATCAGCAGCCGTTCGGCACGCAGTGCGCGGGCCAACCCGAGCCGCTGCCGTTCGCCGCCGGACATGGCGACCTCGGCCAGCGGGGTGCCGTACCGGTCGGGTAGCCGTTCGACGAAGTCGTGGATGGCCGCGGCCCTGGCCAGCGGCACCGGATCCGCGCCGGCCCCGACGGCGGCGCCTACCGTCTCGCCGACCAGCACCGGTCGTTCGAAGCCGTAGCCGACCGCGGCGTGCAGAGTGGCCGGGGTCAGCTCCGGCAGCGGCACCCCGTCCAGGAGCACCACGCCGTCGTCCGGGTCGCGCAACCGGCCGGCCACGGCGGCGAGCAGCGACTTGCCCGCCCCCGAGGCGCCCACGACGACCAGCAGGCTGCCTCCGGGCACCCGCAGGTCCACCCGGTCGAGCAGGGGCCGGCCGTCGGCGTCGCGCACGGTGACCCCGCGTAGTTCCAGGGTGCCCGGCCCGGGTGGCAGGAGACGGGTGCCGTATGGCCGGGCGGGTTCGGCGAGCACGTCGGCGGCCCGGCGGCAGCCGGCGCGGACCCGGACCGCGGTGTTGAGGGCGGCGACCACGGTGCCGAGGCCGGCACCGAGCGCGGCGTACTGGATGGCGGCCAGGAGTTCCCCGGGGGTCAACCGGCCGGCGGCCAGCGACAACCCGCCGACGGCGACTATCGCCACCTGGAGCAGCGGGTTGAGCACGGCACCCCGGGTCGCGGCTCCGGCCAGCACCGTCCAGGTCCGTGCGCCGTGCCGGTGCAGCGCGGCGAGCGGGGTCAGCACCCGCTCGACCTCCCGGTCACCGGTGCCGGCGGCGGCGATGGTGCGGGCTCCGGCCAGCGTCTCCACCAGCCGGCCGGCGAGCTCGCCCTGGGCCTGCTGGTAGCCGGCGACGGCAGCGGAGGCGTCGGCGACGAAGCCGCGCAGCAGCAGGGCGAGTAGCAACAGCCCCAGCACGAAGGTGACGCCGAGCCACGGGTCGATCAGGGTGAGCGCCACCAGGCTGCCGATCGGCGGCAACGCCACGGTGGCGGCCGTGACCACGGTCGGGGCGGCCTGGCCGGCGTCGGCGACCTGACCCACGACCCGGCCGGCCAGGTCGCCCACCGGGCGGCGGCCGGCGGTGCGTGGGTCGAGGGCGAACAGGTGACGCACCAGGGTGTGGCGCAGGTGGGCCACCGAGCGTGCGGTGGCCGCGCCGGTGCCGTAGTCGCGGAGCACGCCGGCGACGACCAGCAGGGCGATCAGTCCGGCGACGGCGGCCAGCCAGCGGCCGGAGGACGCCTGCGGCGTGGTGCCGACGGCGGCGTCGACGGCCCGACCCAGCACCGCCGGCAGGGCCAGTTCGGCCGCCGTCGCGGCCACGGTGGCCACGGTCAGTGTCGGAGTCCACCAGCCGGCGGCACGGACGGCGCGCAGCAGGAGCCGGTCAGCCGGCGTCATCGCACCTCCCCTCCTACGCCGCGCGGCCCCGGACCGGCAGGTGCCGGTCCGGGGCCATGCGATACCGGTCGATCAGTTGCAGGTGGTGACGCTCAGCGAGCTGTCGCCGCAGAGCAGCAGGCTGGCCTGGCTGCCGCCGCCGGTGCGCTCGGTGGCCGGCAGTTCCATCGCCTGGAGGTCGAGCAGAGCCATTGTCTTACCTCTTTCTGTCGATGTGGACGTGCCTGGTGGTCAACTCGGTCGGGTCGTCGGGTCGACGACCGTCACGTCAGTTGCAGGTGGTGACGCTCAGCGAGCTGTCGCCGCAGAGCAGCAGGCTGGCGCGGCTGCCGCCGCCGGTGCGCTCGGTGGCCGGCAGTTCCATCCCCTGGAGGTCGAGCAGAGCCATGGTCTTACCTCTTTCTGTCGATGTGGATCGCTGTCGTTACGGTGGTGCCTGATGGTGAGGTCGGTCGGCCGTCGGGTCGACGACCGTCACCTCAGTTGCAGGTCGTGACGCTCAGCGAGCTGTCGCCGCAGAGCAGCAGACTCGCCTGGCTCCCGCCACCGGTACGTCCGGTGGCCGGCAGCTCCATCCCCTGAAGGTCGAGCAGGGCCATGTCATTCCTCCTTTCCGTGGTCAGTCGGGTCGGGTGGCCCCGGGGTGACCCCCGGGGAGCGGGTGGGCCGTCAGTCGGCCGGGGTGGTGTCGCCGGTCGGGCCGTCGGACCGTCGGGTCAGCAACGGCAGCCGGACCGGGTCGGTGGGTCGGGTGGCGGCCACGGCGGCCAGCACGCCGGCCGTGCCGGTGGCCAGGTCCATGGAGATCCGCAACAGTTGGTCGCCGGGGAAGGCGGTGCCGTCGGCGTACGGCAGGGCGTGCCAGCCGAGCAGTCGGGCCTGGGCGTGGGCCACCTCGTACTCGCCCCGGCCGGCCAGGTAGGCGACGATGCCGGCGCGGCCGGCGAACAGGCCGGACTGGGCGTAGAACGGGAAGTCGGCGCAGCGGCGGATCGCCTCGGCCTGCTCCCGCAGGGTCTCGTCGGGCCGGTGGCGCAGGTACTGGTCGAGCACCAGGCCCACCCCGACGCTGCCCTCGGCGAGGTACGGCATGGTCCGCCAGCCCTCGTTGACCTCCAGGTGCCCGTCGTCGCGGCGGACACACCGGCGCAGGTCCTGCCGCAGCGCGGTGGCGGCGTGGTCGAGCAGCCGCTCGTCGGGTTCCCGCTCGTGCTGGCGCAGCAGCAGCAGGGCCGCCCCGGCGCCGCCGCGCATCAGTCCCGCGTACGGGTGCCGGCCGCCGCTGATCTCGGCCACCGAGTCGACGTCGCCGAGCCGCTCGACGACCAGGTCGACGGCCCGCCGGGCGGCGGTGGCGTAGCGGGACTCGCCGGTCACCTCGGCGAAGTGGGCCAGGTTCAGCCCGACCCCGGGCAGGCCGCCCACCAGGTCGTTGCCGAGGTCCGTCCAGGGTTCGTCGAGACAGCGGTCGACCAGCCGGCGGGCCTCGTCGCGGTGCCCGAGCAGGTCCAGCACGTACGCCACCCCGTGCAGCCCGTCGAAGAAGCCGAGTCGGCTGCCGGAGGCCGGTTCCCGGACCCGGTCGACGAGCCACCGGACGTGCCGGGGGTCGACGGTGGCGCCGGTGGCGTGCAACGCCCAGAGCACCCCGGCCGCGCCGTGGGCGAGGTTCAACCCGCCGTCGCTGCCGCTGAACTGCCGGATGTCGCCGGGGAAGAGCCGGTCGTCGCGCTGCGGGGTGGCGCTGGCGGTGATCGCCCGGACCAGCCGGTCGCGCAGACCGGGCCAGTCGTCCGGGTCGACCCGCACCACGTCGGGGTCCAGCGGCGCGGTCCCGCTCGTGGGGGTCGGCGCGGTCGTGGTGGCGGTCGGCTCGGCCGGTGGTTCGCCGACGATCACCGCGACGGTCTCATCGAGCACCGTCCGGTCGACCGGGAAATTCTCGGACACCACGTCGGCCAGGTGCGCCGCCTTCGCCGGGTCCAGCCGCAGCATCGCGGTCAGTGGCAGGAACAGGGCCAGTCGCAGGCAGGCCAGCGCGTACCTGTCGACGTCGAAGCCGACCCGGTCGCGGGGCGCGGCGAACGCCTGGTTGCGCAGCGCCGGTCGGCTCGCGTCGGCGGCCGGCGCGGCGACCTCGAAGTCGATCAGGGTGACCGCGCCGTCGTCGCCGACCATGATGTTGAACATGTGCAGGTCGCCGTAGACGATGCCGTGCGCGTGGATGGCCTCGACCGCCTCGGCGACCTGCCGGTGCACGTCCAGCGCCCAACGGGTGTAGTCGGCCCGGTCTGCGTCCGGATGCACCAGCGGGTAGCGCTGCACGACGAGCTGGTTGAGCGGGCTGCCCTCGACGTAGGCCAGGGCCAGGAACTCGTGCCCGCCGAAGCTGAACTCGTCGTGCACCCGGACCAGGTGCGGCACGTCGGCGAGCTGGCGCAGCACGGTGGCCTCCCGGCGCAGCCGGGTCACCGCGTCCGCCCCGGTGGCGTCCAGGCCGGCGTACGGGCGGGCCTCCTTCAACACCACCCGCTCGTCGGTACGGGTGTCCCGGGCCTCGTACAGGCCGCCGCCGTTGGAGAAGTGGATGACCTTCTCGATCCGGTACGGCAGTTCGGTGGTGCTGGCGGCGTTGCGGGCGGCCAGGTGCGGGGCGAGGAAGTCGGGCAGGGTGACCCAGTCGGGCAGGTGGAACACCGGGTCGCGGCGGTCGGGCACCAGCGTGCCGGTGGCGTCCTCGATGGCCGGCACCACCTGGCCCTCGGCGGAGAGGCAGTAGCGGGCGGCGAAACCGCCGTAGCGCAGGTAGACCGGGCCGTCGCCGTAGCGCAGGTCGCTCAGGATGTAGGGCCCCTGCTCGCCGTCGAGCAGCACCGCCAGCTCCTTGGCGGTCAGCTCCAGCTCGGCGTCGTCGCGCGGGTAGATGGTGACGAACTTGCCGCTGCCGCCCCGACGGGCGTACTTGCTGTTACGCATCAGCAGCATCCGGGGGCCGCGCAGGTGCTTGAACGGGATGCCGCGTGGCTGGCAGTACTCCATCACCTGGGCCAGCACCCGCTCGGCGTTGTCCAGCCGGGCCGAGACGTGGATCTTCCAACCCTGGGCGGGCAGGCTGCCGCCGATCGGGGCGTGGATCAGCCAGTCGTCCTTGACCTCGGACTCCCAGCCGGCGGGCTGCGGGCGGTCGGCGGCGTAACCGGTGCCGGTGGCGGTGGCGCTCGCGCTGGACAACGAGTCGTAGAAGAGCGGGTCGACCGCGCAGTACGAGTCGTATCTGTCGTCCATCTCGGCTGCCTCCCATCACCTGATCGGTTGATGTCAATCCTGCAATCGGCGGCCATCCGGGCACAGTGTGATGCGTCATCGACCCACGGTGAGATTCCGGCCGGAAACTCGTGACAATGGCGGAGTTTGAAATCGTGAATACGGCATCACCTGCGGATCGGCTGACGCCCGGCGCAGGCGAACACCGCCCGGCGGGCAGGGGCGACCGGGCGTGCGGGGCGGGACGTGGTGGCGGGCACAAAAATCCGCCGGTCGGCAGGGTCCGGAGTGGACCCTGCCGACCGGTGGGACGGGCGGTGCGGTTACCGGCGGCGGTCGGCGTACGGGCGGCGGGCCAGGCCGGCGTGCACCATGGTGGTGAGGGTGACTATGTCGTAGACCGGCACCCCGAGCCGGGCCTGGATCAGGTGCGCGAACGGCACCAGGTCGGTGCACTCGATGACCACCGCCCCGAGATCCGGCCCGGCCAGGGCGTCCGCCCGCGCCACCACCTCGGCCGCCAACCGGTCGACGTCGAGGGCGTCGCGCCGGCCCTCCAGCATCACCTCGCGGAACTCCGGGGCGTCGGCCATCCCGGCCACCCGGATCGGCACCTCCTGCGCCCCGATCGCGGCCAGGTGCCGGGGGGTCAGCGCCGTGGCGTCGGCGGTCAGCACGCCGACCGCCCGGTGCGGGCCGAGCATCCGGTGCACCATCGGCAGTTGCAGCAGGCTCGACGAGTGCAGCGGCACGTCCACGGCGGCGGCCAGCTCGGCCTGGAACAGCACCAGGAACCCGCACGCCCCGGTGATCGCGGCGACCCCGGCGGCCTGGAGGTCGCGGGCGGCGGTGACGAACGGCTCCAGCAGGGTCGGGTCGGCCTCGCGGACCAGCCGTTGCGGGGTGGCCCCCTCGACGACCCGGTACACCACCGGGAAGTCGAAGGTCGCCGGGTTGCGGATGTGCCCGGGAATCTTGTCGAAGGTGGTCTGCAGGCAGAGCACCCCGATCGCCGGGGCGCTCACCGGTGCCCCCGACGGTGCCGGTCCACCGCGAACGTCGCCACCGGCACGTCCGGGGGCGCACCGGTGACGAGCTGGGCGAGCAGCCGGCCACCGGCCGGGGCCAACCCCATCCCGATGTGCCCGTGCCCGGTGGCGACGCTGACGTTGCGGTACGACCCCAGCCGGCCGATCAACGGCAGGCTGTCCGGGGTGCACGGCCGCAGCCCGGTCCACACCTGCACCCGACCGCCGGTGTCCAGTGCCGGCAGGTACGACCGCACGGTGCGCAGGATCCCCTCCACCCGGCGCGGGGACACGGTGGTGTCCAGGCCGGTCAGCTCCAGCGTTCCGGCGAGCCGGACCCGTTCCCCCAACGGCATGACCGCCACCTTTCCCTCGCTGAGCAGGACCGGCAGCGTCGGTGTGGCCGGTCCGGAGTCGACTGTCACCGCGTACCCCTTGGCGGGTTGCAGCAGCAGGCCGACGCCGAGCTGTCGGGCGCAGGCCGCCGACCACACCCCGGCGGCGAGCACCACCTCGCCGGGCCGCAGGTCACCCCGGCTGGTACGCACCGCGCGGACCCGCCTGTCGACGGTGTCGAAGCCGCGTACCTCGGTGTCGGTGAGGATCTCCACCCCGGTGGCGCGCAACAGGCGGGCGAAGGCGACCAGGAACGCCGGGATGTGCAGCGCGGCGCCCTCCTCGTTGAGCAGCGCCCCGGCGACGGTGAACTCCACGCCCGGTTGCAGCCGGGCCAGCTCCGCCGGGTCCAGGGTGCGCAGCGGCACCCCCCGGGCCACCGCCGCCGGCACCGTCGCCCGCGCCTGCGCGTACCCCTCGGGGGTCCGGCAGGCCAGCAGCATGCCACGGGCGGTGAGGGTGCCGGCCAGCTCGTCGTGCGCGCAGACCTCTCGCAGGATGGCCAGGCTGCGCTGTTTGAGGTCGAGCAGCACCTCGAAGCCGGCGCGGGCCTGCCGCTCGGTGCAGTGCCGGCGGAAGTGCCACAGCCAGGTCAGCAGCTCCCGGTCGAGCCGGGGCCGGACGTGGAACGGGCTCTGCGGGTCGAGCAACCAGCGCAGCCCCTTGGCCGGCACGCCCGGCTCGGCCAGCGGCGCGGCACCCTGGGTGCCGACGAAGCCGGTGTTCCCCGACGAGCAGGCGGCCGGGTCACCGACCTCGCCCCGGTCCACCACTGTCACGGTCAGCCCGGCCCGGCGCAGGAACCAGGCGCAGAACAGCCCGGCCACGCCCGCGCCGACGACCAGGACGTCGGGATCGGACCGCCCGGGTACGCCCGGCGCGGGCGTCGTCGACATGTCGACCCCCGCCTACAGGGTGACGACGAAGAAGCAGGTGGGCAGGTTGACTACGACCCGCTCCCAGATCTCGGCGCACAACGCCCGACCCGGCTCGGCGAAGGTCCCCGGCGGCGGCTCGGCGAACCGGATGTTCGACCGGCCGGCGTCGAAGAGCACCGCGCCGTGACCGAAGTCGCCGACGATAGCGGTGCCCGGGTCGACCAGCCGGGTCCGGACGATGAAGACGCCGTTGTCCTCCACGTCGCGCAGCAGGTGGCCCTCGCCGAGCAGCCGGTAGTAGTCCGCCGGGTTGATGATCAGCCCGTCGGCGGTGCTGCCCATCTGCTCCACCTCGTTGCAGGCGGCCAGGATGGTCGAGGCGAACGGCGCGGGGTCGGTGAGCCGGCCGAGCTGCGGCATGTTCAGCAGCCCGCCCTCGCCGCGCAGGATGGTGTGGTTCTCGGCGGTGGCCAGCCGCACCACCAGCCGGTAGTCGATGAACTGGGCGAAACCGACCGGGTCGTGCCACAACTCGTCGGGCACCTGCACCCAGGCCCGGGTCGTCAGCAGCTCCGGAATGGGGGAGCGGTGGAAGTGGTTGGCGGCCTCCCGGCGCAGGTCCGCGCCGTCCACGGCCGGGTCACCGGGGCGCGGCGGGCTCTCGTGCCAGTAGAACTCCTGCGGCTCACGGGACAGGTCCACCACCTTGAGCACGTTGCGCGACGGGTAGCGGGGCTTGCGCCGGGAACTGGTCAGCGAGTCGGTGATGGTGACGTCGTAGTCGACGGCGGTGTCGAAGCCGTCCTTGCCGAACGCCTCGACGAACAGGCCGCCGGGCGACATCTGGGTCCGGCGTTCGGCGACGACCTCGGCGATCGTCCGCTTGACGGTGTCGGTGCGCTGCATGACTTCCCCCTGTGGTGGGTGCGGTGTGCGGGTCAGGCCGGCTTGCGGGCGACGAACAGGCCCCAACCGAACTCGCCCCTGTCGATCGCGGCCTGGATCTCGTCGCAGGAGGCGGCGAAACCGAGGATCCACTGCCGGGCCGCCTCGTCGTCGGTGGCGGCGGCCCGCTGCCGGGCGGTCTCCCCGAGCACCCGGTACGTCTGCCGGATGTGGCCGTCCAGACTGCGGGCGACGGTCACCTCGAACCCGGCTGCCATCAACGCCTCCCGGTAGCCGTCGAGGGAGTAGCCGCTGCTCCACCGCACCCGGTCGTAGACGTGCCGGCGGGCCGCCTCGCCGATCTCGGCGACGGGTTGCAGGAAGTCGGTGACGGCCAGCGTCCCGCCGGGGGCGAGCACCCGGAACATCTCCGCGTGGCTGCGCGCCTTGTCCGGCACCAGGAACAGCGCGTCCTGGCTGACCACGTGGCTGAAGCTGCCGTCGTCGTACGGCATGGCGGTGGCCGAGCCGTGCCGGAAGGCGATCGGCAGCCCGTCGCCGCGCTCGGCGAGCTTGCCCTGGGCGAACCGGACCCGCTCGATGCTCAGGTCCAGCCCCTCGCCCCGGCAACCGGTGCGCCCGGCCAGCCGCAGCAGGAAGTTGCCGCAGCCGCAGCCGACGTCCAGCACCGTCGAGGAGGCGTCGATGCCGGCGTCGGTGGCGAGCAGGTCGGAGGTCCGGTCCGCCGCCGCCGGGTAGTCGGTGTCGTCGTCTCCGGCGAAGTAACCGGTGTGCAGCACCCCCTCGCTGTCCCAGAAGCTGAGGTAGGTCTGGGTGGTCTGGTCGAAGAACTCGGAGACGTCCCGTTCGGTGAACTGGCTGGTCGTGGACATATGCGGGCACTCCTTCGTGCGCGAGGGGCAGACGTCGGGCCGGCGTGGGCCGGGCGGGGGTCAGGCGTAGGTGTCCTTGCGGACCCCGGTCAGGTGGGGCAGCTCCGGGCCGGTCGCCGCCGCCCCGCCGTCGATCAGGTGCACTCCGGCGGTGACGAACGAGGCCCGCTCGCTGGCCAGGAAGGCGGCCACCGCGGCCACCTCGTCCGGCCGGGCCAGCCGGCCCAGCGCGCTGTGGTGCCCCATCGCCCGCAGCCGGGCCTCCACGTCGCCGTCGGTGGCGAGCCGGGCCGCAGCGCGTTCCATCGGCGGGGTCCGCACCCCGCCCGGGGCCAGCACGTTGACGGTGATCCCGTCCCGGCCGACATCGACGGCGAGGCCCTGGGCGAAGCGGACCAGGGCCGCCCGGGTCACCCCGGACAGCACCAGCGGCCCGATCGGCACGCAGGCGGTCTCGGAGGCGACGAAGAGCAACCGCCCCCAGCCGGCGGCCCGCAGGTGCGGCAACGCGGCCGTGGCCAGCGCCACCGCCGGCAGCAGCACCCGGTCCACGGCGGACCGGTAGTCCTCGACGTCGAAACCGGTGGCGGTGCCGACCGGTGGGCTGCCGCCGCCGGCCACCAGCACGTGCACCCCGCCCAGGTCGGCGGCGACCGCGTCGACCCAGCGGCGGGCCGCGTCGGGGTCGGTGAGGTCCACGCTGGTGGCGCTGACCCGACCGGTCGCCACCTGCGCCAGCTCGCGTTCGGCGGCGGCCAGCCGCTCCGGGTCGCGGCCACAGATCGCCACCTGGGCGCCCTCGGCGGCGAACTCCTTCGCACAGGCCAACCCGATGCCGCTGGAACCCCCCGCGACCAGGGCCACCCGCCCCTTGAGCCCGAGATCCACGCCGTTACCTCCCGTTGTCCGGTGTGCTGCCGACCTTGGTCGTGCTGGATCCGCCGGTGGACCGGTAGCCGTAGCGGCCGAACAGCGGCCAGGCCAACGCGGTGGCGGCCAGCCGGCGGCGGGGCGACAGGGTGCGCCGCCAGCCGTCGTCGGAGTCCCGGATCAGGGTCGGGCCGGTGCGGAACCGGTCCGGGTTGCCGGTGACCGTGTGGTTGGGGTGCAGCTGCACCGTGCGGCCCCGCACCGGGTTGCCGGCCGGGTCGGCGGCGCAGAGCCGCAGCAGCGCGTCGACGGTGCCGGCCGGGGCGGCGGTGAACTGCTCGTAGCGCAGGAACATCGACCGGTCCGGGTGCCGGCGGGTGATCGCGGCGGAGGCCAGGTTGAAGCCGTGCCAGTAGGCGGTGCTGCGGGCGGCGGACATCGCGTAGACGTACTGCTTCGGCTCCCGCCACGAGTGCGCCACCGCCCGGGGATCCCGGACCAGGTGCACGTAGTACGGCCGGATGCCGGGCAGGTGCGACAGCAGCGCCGCCTCACCGGGGATCTTCGTGGTGTCCACGATCACCCGCGCGCCGGTGCGCTCGGCGATGCCCCGGTAGACCCGGCCCATCAGGTCGGCGTGTGCGCGGATCTCGTCGTCGTGCAGGCCGCGCCGCAGCACCCGCCAGGTGTGCCTGGTCCGCACCCGGGTCCACTGCCGACGGATGACCGCCTCGGCGTGCGCGTCGGGGGAGGTGCCGTCGGGGCGGCCGATCGGCAGCACCGTCGACCAGATCGGGCAGCCGGTCAGCGGCTCGCCGCAGCCGCACCTGTCGTTGACCCCCCGACCGGTCGCGTTCTTCCACAGGAAGTGCAGCTCACCGACGTGGAAGAAACCGGGCACCTCGTTGAGGACGTTGCCGATGATGGTGCTGCCGTTGCGGCACCAGCCGGTGACGCACAGGACGGTCAACGGGTCGCTCATCGGGCGGGTACCTCCGTGGGTGCGGTGACCGGGCGGCCGATCCGTACCGCCAGCACGGCCGCGACCAGGGCGCAGGCCGCGCCGACGGTGAAGACCGCCGGGTAGCCGAAGCCGGCGGCGACCAGACCGGTGACCGGCCCCCACACCGCGAGCCCCAGATCCCAGAACGAGGTGTACGCGCCGATCGCCGCGCCCTGGCGGGCCGGGTCTGTCCGGTTCATCACCATCAGCGCCAGCGACGGGTGCAGCAGCGAGAAGCCGACCCCCATGATCACGCTGCCGGCGACCGCGACCGGCAGGTTGGGGGCGACCGCGATGACGGCCAGCCCGACCGCCTCGCCGACCCCGCACCAGGCGGCCACCCGGCGCGGGCCGAGCCGGTCGGGCAGGTGACCGATGACCAGCCGGGTGCCGGCGTAGACGGCGCTGAAGCAGCTCAGCACCACCACCCCGTGACCGATGTCGCGGGTGTCGAGGTGCAGCACCACGAACGCGGCCAGCCCGGCGTAACCGGCCGCACCGAAGGTCAGCGCGATCCCGGGCAGCAGCGCCGGGCGCAGCAGCAGCCCACCGCCGCCGCCGGTCGGGGCGGTCCGGGCCGGGGTCGGCACCATGGCGATCAGCCCGGCGGCGACCAGCGGCGCGGCGGCGCTGAGCACCCAGACCGCGGTGAAGGAGACCTGTTGCAGGGTGGCGCCGAGGAACGTGCCGGCGGAGATGCCGCCCCACATGCTCACCCCGTACAGGCCGATGAGTTGACCGCGCCGGTGGTGCGGGGCCAGCGCCACCGTCCACACCGCACCTGCGGTGAACAGGGCGGCCTCCCCGGCACCCAGCAGCAGCCGCACCGCGACCAGCGCGGGCACGCTCAACGGCAGCAGGTAGAGCAGGCCCCCGGCGGCGACGACAAGCGCCCCGGCCAGCATCACCGTGCGGTGGCCGTGCCGGTCGGCCAGTGCGCCGGCGACCGGGCGGACCAGCAGCGCGGTCACCGCCGTCACGGTGACCACCAGGCCGACGGTGAAGTCCCCGGCGTCGTGCCGGTCACGCAGGAACGCCGGCAGCACCGGGATGACGGCGGTGAGCCCCAGGTAGCCGGCGAAGAGGCCACCGAAGATGCCCACCATGGCAAGCCGGGGGACGGCCGCGTCCCGGGTGGGAACGGTGGTCATGCGCGCACCGACTCCGCCCCGACCGGGGCCGGGTCGGACGACTCAGCCCGGGTCACTGCGGGGGCGGCCGGGTCCGCTCCGGCCACTGTCGGGGCCGATCCGGTGGGGGCCGACCCGGTCGAGGGCAGGGCGGCGGCCACCTTGCGGACGGCGCGGATCAGCTCGCCGCAGTCGTCGGGGGTCAGGCTGGACGACAGCGGCACGTCGACCGTCTCGGCGAGCAGCCGGGCGGTGCGCGGCAGGGTGGCGCGGATCCGCGCCGGGTCGGTGTCGTCGTACATGAACCGCCAGTTCCAGAAGGCGCGAACGTTGAGGTCGTCGTCCGAACCGATGTTGCGGGCGTCGATGCCCTCGGCGCGCAGCGCGCGGGCGAACCAGCCGGCGTCGCCGCCGGGCACCCGGAACACGAACGCCTCACCGAGGTACGCCCCGGGCGCGACCGGCTTGCGGATCGCGATCCCCGCCACGTCGGCCAGTGCCCCGCTGACCTGGGCGTAGTTGCGGTGGAACAGGGCCAGCCGATCCGGCAGCCGGGTCAGCTCGGCGCGTAGCAGGGCGGCCCGGATCTCGTCCATCCGCAGGCTGAGCAGGGGCAGCTCCAACCCGTCGACAGGTGGATCGCCGTCCGGGAAGTGCCGCCGCAGCCGCCCCTCGTACGCCCCGGACAGCGCCACCGCCCGGCCGAACAGGGTGCTGTCGTCGGTGACCAGGAATCCGCCCTCGCCGCAGTTGAGCGCCTTGTCGGATTGGGTGCTGAACGCCCCCGCCACCCCGAACGTGCCCAGCTTGCGGCCGTGCAGCTCGGCCCCGAGGGCGGGCACCGCGTCCTCGATCAGCGGTACGCCCATCTCGGCGGCGAAGGCGGCCAGCGCCGCGACGTCGGCGGCGAAGCCGCGCATGTGCACGACCAGGATGGCCTTGATCTCCGGTCGCCAGCGGCGGCGCAGGTCGTCGAGGTCCATCCGTAGGTCGTCGTCGACCTCGACCAGGAATGGGCGGCAACCGGCCAACACAATGGCGCTGGGCGTGGCGACGAAGGTGAATCCCGGGCAGGCCACCAATGCGCCGGGGGGAACGGCCGCACCCATGATGGCCAGCGCGAGCGCGGCGGTGCCACTGGAAACCGCGAGTGCGTGCCGGGTGCCGAAATAGCGGCACAATTCGGCCTCGAACTGCCCGCACTCCGTTTCCGACTCGTTACGGTGGTCGTAGCGGAAGTAGAGGTGACTGCGGATGGCCCGCATCGCCGCTTCCTCGTCCTCCCGGCAGACGTGCACCGCGCCCTTGTCGTAGGTGGGCCACGGGGTGCGCCGGATCGGTGCACCGCCCCGGAGGGCGAGTTGTTCGTGCAGCTCAACGCCGTGCGACCCGATTTCGGTTCGGGTCGGTGCGGGACATTCGTCGTTCCCGTTCACCGGTGTGCTCCTGACTGCCTGCGGCGGTTTTCCGACTGAGTCGATAGGAATTGCGCGCGAGGCTTCCACCTCGCGGGCAACCGCGTCGAAACGCCGAAAGAACCACCAGATCCGACATTTGCGCGGGCCGGGAATCCAGTGAACAACATGATTGCCGCCGGGATGCGGGCCGTCAACCATCCGCTCGGCGTCGGTCGTCGACTTAGCACCCGTTGAGGCGGATCGGCGGCCACCGTCATTGCTGACAGTGAGCATTACGAATGGTCAATGGTGGGACATTCCGGTGCGTCGGATCGCCCCGGCCCTGCTCGGGTGGGTGGGCGGCGGGCAGCGGGCCTCCTACCGTGCGTGCGGGAAGGCCTGGCGGGTCGGCGTGATCGTCAGGCGGTGTAGAGGACCTTCACGCCGCTGATGCTCGTCGCCGAGACGGCGGTGCCACGGACACCGTAGTTGAGGTTGCGCCAGCCGGCGTTGCTGGCCGCCTCGTGCACCATCCCGCCGACCACCGTGTAGACGATCTTCACCCCGTTGAAGGCGATCGCGGCGAGGGCGTCGGTGCTGACCCCGGAGATGCCGGTGTTCAGGTTGCGCCAGCCGTTGGCGCTGGACGCCTCGTGCACCCAGCCGCCGATCACGGTGTAGACGTACTTCACCCCGTCGACGGTGAGCGCGGCCAGGGCGTTGGCGCTGACCCCGGAGATGCCCGAGTTGAGGTTGCGCCAGCCGTTGTTGCTGGCCGCCTCGTGCACCGTTCCGCCGACCACGGTGTAGATGATCTTCACGCCGTTGAGGTTGATCGCGGCGAGGGCGTTGCTGCTGACCCCGGAGATGCCGGTGTTCAGGTTGCGCCAGCCGTTGGCGCTGGACGCCTCGTGCACCCAGCCGCCGATCACGGTGTAGACGTACTTCACCCCGTCGACGCTGATCACGGCGAGGGCGCTGTTGCTGACGCCGGAGATGCCGGTCCAGAGGTTGCGCCACCCGGTGTCGCTGGACGCCTCGTACACCCGGCCGTCGTTGACCGTGTAGAGCAGCTTGTTGCCGTCGACGACCATCGACGCGGTGGCCGAGCCGGTGATGCTGTTGACCGGCAGCATCTGCCAACCGCTGTGGCTGCCGGACTCGTACACCTGGCGGTTGGCGGGCTGGCCGCAGTTGCGGCTGGTCATGTTCCGGGCCGGTGAGGTGGGGCCGGCGATGTAGAGCGGGCCGGTGGACGGGCTGCCGTCGGAGGTGATGCCGGAGGGCACCCCGTCGAAGTACGACTCGGTCTTGACGCCGTCGCGAACCTGCTCGTAGTGCAGGTGCGGGCCGGTGGAGTTGCCGGTGCTGCCGACCCGGCCGAGCTGCTGGCCGGTCGACACCCACTGCCCGGCGGCGACCATGGGCGTCTCGATCATGTGCAGGTAGAGCGTCCGCCAGCCGCCGCCGTGCTCGATGACCACGTACCAGCCGCCGCTGCTGCCCCAGCCGGCGAACGTGACGGTGCCGCCGTAGGAGGCGAGCACCGGTCGGCCGTTGCTGGCCCCGCCGGTGAAGGTCAGGTCGATGTCGTAGTCGTCATGGCCGTAGTAGGTGGCCATCCGCCAGGTCTCGCCGCATCCCACAGGCATCTGGAAGTGCGGTCGGGGGCCGGCGGCCCGGGCCGGGGCGGCCACGACGGCGGTGGTGCCCGCGACCGCGAGCACTGCGACGCCGGCGGTGGCCAGTGCCAGGCAGGCCGAGGTGAGGACCCGGGCGAGTGGACCCGTCATGGCGGACTTCCCTCCTGAGTGGAGCGTCGGTCGAAGGGTGTCGATCCTACGGTCCACGCGTCCATCCCAGGGGCGGGGTCTGCCGTCCCGGCCCGCAGCTGTCCGGCGTCGTCGACCGGGACGTCCTGCGGTCGGAAGTCCTGATCGGTGGGGGCTCAGCAGTTGTGCGTCTGCCAACTCACCTTCGTCGCGAACATCGGCACGTACAGGTCCCCTCCCTCGCCGGGAAGAGCGCACAGCGTGCCGGTGAGAGGCGTCCCGAGGTAGTTGTAGGCCCAGGTGATCTCGGCCTTGCGGGAGGTGTAGTTGAAGAAGTTGAACGCCGGCACGTTGCCGGTCCATTCGCTGCTGGTCACCAGCAACGGGGTCGCTGTGGGTCCTTCCGGCGGGTGGTTCCAGTTGGGCCAGATGCAGAACAAGCCCTGCGGGCAGTTCCCGGCCGGCCAGGACGAGGTCTGGGCTGCTGCCGCCGGGGCGGCGGGGGCGGTGGCCAGCACGCCGGCGACGGACGCGGCGAGGGCGACGGACTTCAACAGCACGGCTCACCTACTTCGCCGCCGTTCTCGCGGCTCAGCCCACGGCCACCGAGGCGGCGACGGCCACCATGATCACGGCGATCGTCCCGTCGACGACCTGCCATGCCGCCGGGCGGGCGAGCAGCGGCCCCAGCCGGCGGGCGCCGAGACCCAACCCGGTGAACCAGGTCAGGCTGGCCGTCGCCGCGCCGACCCCGAACGCCCACCGGTTCGGGTCCTGGTGGGCGACCGTGCCGAGCAGCACCACGGTGTCGAGGTAGACGTGCGGGTTGAGGAACGTGAACGCCAGGCAGGCCAGCAACGTCGCGCGCAGCGTGGCAGGGGGACGGTCCAGCGGGGTGAGGGCGGCGGGACGCACGGCCCGGCGGGCGGCCAGCACCGCGTACCCGAGCAGGAAGGCGACGCCGCCCCAGCGGACGGCGACCAGGACGGCCGGCGTCGCGGTCAGCGCGGCCCCCAGGCCGGCGATGCCGGCGGTCATCAGGGTCGCGTCGGCGGCCACGCAGATCGCCACCACCGGCAGCACGTGCTCCCTGCGCAGCCCCTGGCGCAGCACGAAGGCGTTCTGCGCCCCGATGGCGACGATCAGCGCGAGGGAGAAGCCGAAGCCGGCGAGCACGGAACCCATGGCGGCCAGGCTAGGGTGACGGGCTCCTGCGCTCCAGCTAAAGTTTCTTCACTAGCGTTAGAATCGCTTATGCCGCTCGACCCGGTCCAGCTGGAGACGTTCCAGGCCGTCGTCACGCACGGCAGCTTCGACGCCGCCGCGCGGGCGCTGCGCGTCACCCCGTCGGCGGTCAGCCAGCGCATCAAGGCGTTGGAGCAGGCCGTCGGGCAGGTGCTCGTGCGCCGCACCCGGCCGTGTGTGCCGACCGCCGCCGGCACCCCGCTGGTACGCCTCGGCGGACAGGTGGCGCTGCTGGAACAGGAGGCCCTCGACGCGGCACGCGGCACGCTGGGCGACGGCACCCGTACCCGGGTCGCCGTCGTGGTCAACGCCGACTCCCTCGCCGGCTGGTTCCTGCCGGCGCTGACCGCCGTGCCTGACGTGCTGGTCGACCTGCGTACCGACGACGAGGCGCACACCGCGCACCTGCTGCGCGACGGCACCGTGATGGCAGCGGTCACCACCGAACGCACCGCCGTGCAGGGCTGCCGGGTCCTGCGCCTCGGCGCGATGCGGTACCTCGCCGTCGCCGCGCCCGCCCTGCACGCCGCACGCTTCGCCGGCCGCGACCCCGCGGCGGTGCTCCCGACCGCGACGATGATCCGCTTCGACCGCAAGGACGACCTGCAACACCGCTTCGCCCGGAGGCTCACCCGGCGCGACGTCGACCCGCCGACGCACTTCGTGCCGGGGACTGCCAGCTTCACCCAGGCGATCCGGCTCGGCCTCGGCTGGGGCCTGCTCCCCGAGGCCGTCGCGCGCCCCGACCTGGCCGCCGGTCGCCTCGTCGACCTGGTCGCCGGCCACCACCTCGACGTGCCGTTGTACTGGCAGTGCTGGCGGCTGGAGTCGACGGCGTTGGCGGCGCTGACGGCAGCCGTCCGGGCCGCCGCCGGCACCGCGCTGCGCTGACCGCCCCGGGCCGGGACCGATGAACCGTGCGGGGCTGCGCAGCGTGGTGTGGGGAAGTGGGGTAAAGGAACACATGACACGTCTCCTGACGTAGGGCTGGGGGATCGGGGTGGTTCAGGCGGCGGGGATGCCGACGACCTCGACGTCGACGTCCTCGGCGCGCAGCGCCTTCACCGCCCGGTAGAGCGCCACCTGGGCGAAGGTGAACAGGGTGCCGACGGTGACCGGTCGACCGCTGCCCAGGGCGATCGCATAGATCACCTTGCGGGGCCGGAAGTCCGCGCCGATCTCCCGGCCGTTGGGCTGCCGCCGGACCAGCTCGGCGAACTGCTCCCGGGCGTCCGCCTCGTAGCGCAGGGCATCCACCGAGGCGGCGCCCTGGGCGAAGAGATGGCTCAGTGGGGAGCTGCCCGAGGCGCGCTTGACGTGGATCAGCTCGCCGTGCGGGCCGAGCAGGTCGCAGGCCTCGATGCCGCGCCGGTGCTGGGCCGTGCGCAGCAGCTTCTTGTCGAGCAGCACCAGGCGGGGATCGCGGTCGGCGACGGCCCGGTTGTAGGCGTCCTCGTCGGGCAGGTCGGGCGTCCACGGCGGCAGGCTGATGCCACTGGGGCGGCTCAGGATCTCCGCGATCTCCTGGCGCAGGAACTCGCGGTGCCGGTCGCCGATCTCGTACCAGCCGCCTTCGTGCAGCAGCAGGTGGCCCGCGCCGACCGACACCTCGGCGGTGATCCAGCGGGCGACCGGCGTCGAGAGCAGTTCCTCGGTGCCACCCGTGTCGGCGCAGAGGGTGATCCGTCCCTTCTGGAGCCCGGCCCACCGGTCAGCCTCCGCCGCCCGCCGGGTGTGGGCCAGGACGGCGGGCAGGTCCAGCTCGGTGACCAGGGCGGACCGTCGGCCGGACTTCGGGACCTGGATCCGGTACGACCGCACGGCCTCGATGTCGGCGACGAGGTCGCCGGGAACGGCCACCCCGAGCTGCGCCGGCTCCGACTCGCCGAGCCGGGCGTCCAGCGCGGCGGTCAGCGCGGGCAGTCGGGGATCCCGGGGGGAGACCGGTCGGATCTGGGTGACGAACTCCAGGTCGGCCAGGGGCGACTCCTGCCGGCAGACCCGGTCGATCTCCCGCAGGTCGGCGAGCAGCCCGGCGGGCTCCACGGCGAGGTGGATGCGCAGCGCGTCGCCGCCCTCGATGCGGGTGGGCCGGCCGGTGCGGCGGCACACGGTCAGGTTCGGGTTGTCGGTCGGGCCGCAGAGCTGGCCGACGATCTCGCCCCACTTGTCGATGCCGAACTTGCGGATGGGTTGACCGGCCGGGACGAGGCTGCGGTCCACCCGACCGGCGATGCCAACCATCCGTCGCCTGACCTGGCGGATCTCGCTGGACAGCAGTGCGCGTACGGCGAAGGAGACCCCGAACGTCGGGTCGACGACCGTCTGCTCGATCAGGTGTCGGCCCAGCGTGCCGTAGGTGAGGGCGTACGCCCGGTCGTCGACGGCCAGCAGGAGCGCGCCGCCGCCGCTGCCGTAGCCGAGCTCGACCTCGCGGCCGGTGAGGCGGGTGAGCACGTCGCACCAGTCGGCGCGGGGGCGGGGCACGGTGCCGTGCACGAGCAGCGCCGGTGCGCCGGCGACCTGCCGGGTGTTGACCGGGAAGCCGCTGTCCATCAGGTACTGGCGGTTCAGCGCCCGGGTCAGCCCGGCGGCCGTCGGGTCGACCCGGAGCCGGTGGACGGTCGTCGGGTAGGTCCCCGGTGGTGGGGCGGGCACCGGGTGCTCGAACAGCGGAGGCTGGGTGTTCCCGGGTCGCCGGGAGTCCTCCCGCGCACCCGGGCGGGTCGACGATCCGGTCGTCAGGTGGTGCTGCGTGTGCCGCATCTCGATCTCCTCGCAGTGGCTCCGTTGCGGTGTACATGAGAACATCACACGTGAACGCTGTCAACAGACGCGATGCTTGACGGCTGTGGCACACTACGAAAATGCAGGAGACACCGACCATGACGGCAGCGGAGATCGCCCGGCTCGCCGGGGTCGGCCGGGCCGCCGTCAGCAACTGGCGCAAACGGCACGCCGACTTCCCCGCCCCGGTGGGTGGCTCGGCGGCCAGCCCCGAGTTCGACCTGGGCCAGGTCGAGCAGTGGCTCCGCGACCAGGGCAAGCTGCCCGAGCTCGACACCGCCGACCGGCTCTGGCGGCACCTCGCGGCGGCCGGCGAGTCGCCGGCCGCCGCCCTCGTCGCCGTCGGCGCGAGACTGCTCGCCCGCCACCGCGACCACCCTCCCCAGGACACCACCGCACCTCCCGCCGGCTCGCAGCCCGGTACGGCGCTGCCCGCCGGTTCGTTGCCCACCGCACTGCCGGCCGCCGGTTCGTTGCCCGCCGCGCTGCTGGCCGACGTGGACGCGCTCGCCGACGAGCGGGGTGCGCCGGACGCCTTCGACGAGTTGTGGCGGCGGTTCTCCGGCCCCGGTCCCGGTCGGCCCCTCGCCACCCCCGACGACCTGGCCGACCTGATGGTCGGGCTCGCCGCAGCGGGCGGCGGCACCGTGCTCGACCCGGCCGTCGGCTCCGGGGCCACCCTGCGGGCCGCCGCCCGCGCGGGCTGCACCGCCGCCTACGGGCAGGAGATCGACGCGGACCTCGCCGCGCTCGCCGGACTGTGGTTGGCCCTGCGGGACGTGCCCGGCGAGGTGCGCACCGGTGACTCGCTGCGCGCCGACGCGTTCGCCGGCCAGCCGGTCGACGCCGTCGTCTGCCACCCGCCGTTCGGCGTCGCCAACTGGGGCGACGACGAGCTGGGCCACGATCCCCGCTGGATCGTCGGCACCACCCCGCGTACCGAACCGGAGCTGGCCTGGGTGCAGCACGCCCTCGCCCACCTGCGGGTCGGCGGGCACGCGGTGCTGCTGATGCCGCCCACGGTGGCCAGCCGCCGCGCCGGCAAGCGTATCCGCAGCGAACTGCTGCGCCGGGGCCACCTGCGCGCGGTGATCGCGCTTGCGCCGGGGGTGGCCGCGTCGCACGGTGTGCCGCTGCACCTGTGGGTGGTGCGGCGGGCCGCGACGGACGCGCCGCCGCCGCCACGGGCGCTGCTTGTCGACGCGGCCGGCGGCGAGCTGGCCGAGACCGCCCCCCGGGTGCTGGCCGTATGGCGGGACTTCGACACCGCGCCGGACGCCGAGGTCGACCAGGCCGGCTTCGCCCGCACCGTGCCGGTGATCGAACTGCTCGACGAGGAGGTCGACCTGACGCCCGCCCGCCGGCAACCGGCCGTCGGCGGCGAGGCGTCGGGAGAACAGTTGGTACGCACCAGAGAGCGGCTGGCCGCCGTCGTCGCCGAGCTGCCGGCGCTGATGCCGCCGGCCATCCCCGCGCCCGACGGGGCGGCCGGGCAGTTCCTCACCGTCGGCGAGCTGCTCCGGGCCGGCGCGCTGCACCTGGTCGGGCCGGTGCGGGCCGGCGTATCGGAGCCGGCCCCGGACGGGCCGCCCGTGCTCACCGTCGGGGACGTGCTCGCCGGTGCGCAGGCCTCCGGCCGGATCGACGACCGGTACGGCCAGCAGATCCCCCTGGAGGTGGGGGACGTGGTGGTGCCGGTGGTCGCCCAGCAGCTCACCGCGCGGGTGGTCACCACGGCGGGGGCGCTGCTGGGGCGCAACCTCTATCTGTTGCGGCCGGATCCGGGGGCGCTGGACCCGTGGTTCCTGGCCGGGCAGTTGCGCACCTCGGCCAACGAGAAACAGGCGTCGAGCCTGTCCGGGACGCTGCGCTTCGACATCCGGCGGGCGTCGGTGCGGCGGCTGGGCCTGCCGGAGCAGCGGGCCTACGGCGAGGCGGCCCGGCGGCTGGACGACTTCGAGCGGGCACTGCGGCAGGCGGCGACGCTGGGGGCGGAACTGGTGCAGCTCACCGCGGACGGGCTGGCCCGGGGCGCGATCCGGCCGACGTGAGCGGTCCCCGCCACCCGGGGGTGACGGGGACCTGGCTGCGCCGGCGTCACGACGAGATCGTCAGGTGGAACGCCCGGTCGGCGGGGGCACCCGCCGAGGTGAACGTCTGGACGAACACGCCGTTCGGCACGCCGAACCGGCCGACCACCGCGATCTCGCCACTGGGCGAGGCCCCGACGGCACCGGTCAGGCCGATGCTCCCCACGTACGCGGAGCGGGTCAGGTCGTGGGTGAACACCACCTGGTACTGCCCCACGGCGAGGCGGGTGGACGAGACCACCCCGAAGCCACGGTTCAGGACCCCGTTGGCCTCGACCACAGCCCAGAAGAGCTGCGCGGTCGGCGGCATGCCGGCCGAGGTGGCGGGGACCAGAAGCGCGGTGGCCTCGGCGATGTCACTGGCGCTCGGGGCGGGCTGGTCGGCGTGCTTGGCGGACTCGGTGGACATGGTGTCTCCTTCGGGTGGCGCCGCAGCGGTGCGGCGGTGTGGCAGTAAAGGGGTAAATTTGGTGATCAGAAGCAACTTGCCGGTTGAATCTGATCAATGCCCCTTTATGAGGTAAACGGTAGGCGTTCCGGCCCAGGTCAGACCAGGGATGCAGCTGTCCAATCATGGACACGCGACTATTTGATCAAGGCATTGAGCTGCGCGTATGCCTGTACCGGACGGCGTCGCGACGCCTCGGGGGCGCAGTGCCGCCGATTCGACGGCTGGCCCCATGATCGTCCATGTTGTACGGTCATGCGTCCGTCACTCGTGAGGTCGACCCGGCAGCGATCGAGGCGGGTGGTCGGCGTGATGAGGGGACCGGATGGCGCGGGGCAGGATCGGCGGCTACGAGATCGTCACACCACTCGGCTCGGGCGGCATGGGCGACGTGTTCTTCGCGGTGTCGCCGACTGCCGAGCGGGTGGCGCTCAAGGTGATCAGACAGCACCTCATCGAGGAACCGACGGTTCGGGAGCGGTTCGCCGCCGAGGTCGACAGCTTGAAGCTGGTCTACGGATCCCGGGTGGCCCGGCTGGAGGGCGCCGACCCGTACGCGAATCCGGCCTGGCTGGCCGTCGAGTACGTTCCCGGTGCGACGCTGCGTCAGCACGTCGACGCGCGGGGACCGTTGCCGTTGCCGCTGGCCGCCCTGGCCGGCGCGATGCTCGCCGAGGGCCTCGCCAAGGTGCACCAGGTCAAGTTGCTGCACCGCGATCTCAAGCCGCAGAACATCATCCTCGGCCCGGATGGACCGAAGCTCATCGACTTCGGCCTCGCCATTCTGATCGAACGTCACGCCTACCTGACCGAGCCGGGCGCCCTGGTCGGCACCCCCGCCTACATGTCGCCCGAGCAGGTCAAGGGTGAGCGGGAGCTCACTGCGGCGGTGGACATCTACGGGCTGGCCGCGACGTTGGTCTTCGCGCTAACCGGCCACGGCCTCTACCCCCCGACCAACTCGTGGAACCTGCTGCTGCGGATCAGTGAGCCGAGCGACCTGCCTGACCTGTCGGACGTGCCGGCCGAGCTGGCCCAGCTGCTCGGCACCATGCTCGCCTTCGACCCCACCGCCCGCCCCGGGCTGCACGACGTCCGCACCCGGCTGCTGGCCGTCGCCACCGCCACCAGCGGCCGGAGCGTCCACGCCCTGCGACAGGAGCTGGCCGCGCTCACCTACGACGGGGAGACCGAGCTGCTGGTCCCGCCGGATCTTGACGACCCGAGGCAGGACCCGGAGGGCGGCGCGGTCACCGAGGGCGACCGCGTCGTGGTGCCCGCAACGACATCGACGGAAGTCGACCCCGAGCGGCCGGACACCGGCCGATCGGACGTCACGTGGCTGGTCGACAAGATGCGCCGTCAGTACGCCCGCCGCTCGACCCTGTAGGAAGGCTCCACCGATGACCACCCCCCAGGTCGCCACCTTCGCCCCGGGTTCCCGCATCGTCGTGCGGGACGAGGAGTGGCTGATCCGCAGCGTCCGGACCGGCACCGCGGACGGCACGATGGTGAAGGCCGTCGGCGTGTCCGAGTTCGTGCAGGACGTCGAGGCGACCTTCTTCACCGCGCTCGAAGACATCACCCCGCTGGTGCCGGAGGAGACGGAACTCGTCCAGGACGCCTCGTCGCGGTTCCGGCAGAGCCGGCTCTTCCTGGAGGCGGTGCTGCGGCGTACGCCGTTGCCGCGTACCGAGCGGGGGTTGGCGCTGGCCGACCGGTTCCTGTTGGACCCGTTGCCCTACCAGCAGCGGCCCGTCGAGCTGGCGTTGGCCGGGCTGCGGCCCCGGATCCTGTTGGCCGACGTGGTGGGGTTGGGCAAGACCCTGGAGGTCGGGCTGATCCTCGCCGAGCTGATCCGCCGGGGTCGGGGCGACCGCATCCTGGTGGTGTCGCCGCAGCAGGTCCTCGAACAGTTCCAGCGGGAGCTGTGGACCCGGTTCGCGATCCCGCTGGTCAGGCTCGACTCGACAGGCATCCAGCGGATCCAGCAGGAGATTCCGGCCGGGCGTAACCCGTTCACCTACTTCAAGCGGGCCATCATCTCGGTGGACACCCTCAAGGACGCCGGCCAGTTCGGCCATCACCTGGAGGCCACCACCTGGGACGCGGTGGTCATCGACGAGTCGCACAACCTGATCAACAAGGGCACCCAGCGCAACGAGCTGGCCCGCCGGCTGGCCGCCAAGACTGACGCGTTGCTGTTGGCCAGCGCCACCCCGCATAACGGCGACAAGGAGTCCTTCGCCCGGTTGATCTCGTTGCTCGACCCGGCGGCGATCGCCAACGAGAAGGACTACCAGGCAAGCGACATCGCGCACCTCTACCTGCGCCGTACGAAGATCAGCCCGGAGGTACGCGACCAGATCGGCGACAAGTGGGCCGACCGGGGACCGTCGCAGGCCCTGCACTGCCCGGCGAGCCCGATCGAGGAGCAGATCTTCGGCGAGCTGACCGACGTGTGGTTGGCCCGCAGGTGGACCGACGAGGCGATCACCGGCCAGCACCGGCTCTTCCCGTACACCCTGCTGAAGTCGTTCCTGTCGTCGCACCGGGCGTTGCACGAGACGGTGACCAACCGGCGGAAGAAGGCCACCGGCACCGAGCGGGCGGCGCTGGACCGGCTGGCGGAGCTGACCACGGCGATGACCGACCGGGATTCCAGCAAGCTGCGCCGGTTGGTCGACGCGCTGAGGGAGATCGGCGTCGGGCGGGGCAGCGACACCCGGGCGGTGGTCTTCTCCGAGCGGGTGCCGACCATCAAGTGGCTCGCCGACGTGGTGCCCGGGATGCTCGGCCTCAGGCCGGGCGCGATCCGGGTGCTGCACGGCGGGGTGGCCGACAAGGACGAACAGACGATCCTGCAGGAGTTCGAGCTGGCCGGCAGCGAGGTCAGGCTGCTGTTCACCGGGGACGTCGCCTCCGAGGGGGTCAACCTGCACCGGCAGTGCCACCACCTGTTCCACTACGACATCCCGTGGAGTCTGATCCGAATCGAGCAACGCAACGGGCGTGTCGACCGCTACGGGCAGCAGCACCAGCCGCAGTTCCGGGCGCTGATCCTCACCTCCGACCGCCCGGACGCCAAGGACGACCGGACGGTCGCCGAGAAGCTGCTGCGGCGCGAGGAGACCGCACACCGCAGCCTGGGCAGCGTCGAGGCGGTCACCGGCCGGTATGACGCCAAGGCCGAGGAGGACCGCCTGGTCCGGGACCTGCTCGCCGGAAAGACGGTGGACGAGTCCTACGACGCCGCGCACGCCGAGATCGACGTGATGGCCGACCTGTTCGGTGAGGTGGGCACCGCCCCCGTGGCGGCGGACGTCCCCCGCGCCCGGGTGCCGAAGCTGTTCGACTCGACCCGGGACTTCGTCGACGCCGCCCTCGCCGAGGTCTACGAGGACCGGCCGGAGGACCACCTCGACCTGCGCCGCGAGGACGAGCTGCTGACCTTCCTCGCCCCCGACGACCTGGTGCACCGGCTCACCGACCTGCCCCGCTCCTACCTGCGCGCCCACCGGGAGGGCGAGAACCTGCGGTTGAAGGTCACCTTCGATCGCCGGCTGGCCCAACGCAAGCTCGACCAGGCCCGGCAGAGCAAGACGCCGACGTGGCCGGAGATCGCCTTCCTCAGCGACGTGCACCCGATGGTCGACTGGCTGGTCGACAAGGTACTGATCCGGCTGGGCCGCCAGCAGGCACCGGTGCTCACCGCCGAGGTCACCGCGCCGACGTTCCTGATCCAGGGGGTCTACGCCAACCGCCTCGGCCAACCCACCGTCGTGCAGTGGATGGCGGTGGCCGACCTGCCGGCCGCGCCGACGATCCGGCCGATGGACGAGGTGCTGCGCGAGGCCAACGTCGGCCCGACGATGGTCAACCGCGCCGAGCCCATCGCGATCGATCCGTTGACGGCGCTGCTGCCGACGGCCGTCCACGCGGCCCGGCAACACCTCGAGGGCAAGCGCGCCGACTGGGCCGAGGCCAACGCCGAGCCGCTACGCCGGCACCGCAGGCAGTTGGAGACCTTCCAGCAGGCCAGCCTGCTCGACGAGTTGCCCGGCGCGCACCGGGAGAAGCGCCGCCGACACGTCGACGCCACCGTCCAGGAGCAGCACGACCTGCTCGACCGGTTGGAAACCGCAGGCGATCCGCTGCTGCGGGTGCTCGCCGTCCTCGTACCGTCGCAGGGGAGTGCCGCATGAGTTTCGAGTCGCTGACCAACCGGGGCGAGTACCTCTCCGCGCACTACCTGGCCGAGATCCTGCCCACCACCCTCAAGGGCGGTCTGCTCAAGCGGTGGGCCGACGACGAGAAGTCGGGTCGGGTCACCCCGCGCGCCGGGTTGCGGGGGATGCGCCGGCAGTACTTCGACGCCAAGACCGAGCTGACCGATGACGACTTCTTCGACCCGGAGCGGCTGGGCAAGCACCACCATGAGGTGCTGAAGGCGCTCGGCTTCGATCCGCAGCCGCAGACCATCACCGTCGAACGCTCCGGTCAGGAGTACGAGGTACGGGTCGCCCACGCCGAGCTGACCACCGCGCACGGCATCGTCGCCCTGGACTGTGGTTGGGCGGTCGACACCGAGGCGGCGCAGGACCCGGACGACGCCGGCCGGTTGCTCGACCCGCTGACCCTGTCGGGCACCGAGACCATCGAGACGGGGGCCAAGCTCGCCTCGCTGCTGTTCGCCGCCGACAGCCCGAAGCCCCGCTACGTGCTGATCCTCAGCGGCGGGGTGATCACCCTCGCCGACCGCACCGCCTGGGGCGAGGGCCGCTACCTGGCCGTCAGCCTCGACACCGCGTACGCCCGCAACGACGAGAAGGAACTCGACGTCGTCGCCGCGCTGTTCGGCGCGGACTCGCTGCGCCCGCCCGCCGAGGGCGGCACGGAGCCGCTCGCCGACCTGGTCGCCGGCTCCCGGCAGCACGCCGTCGGGGTGTCCAGCGAACTCCGCGAGGGCCTGAAGGTCTCCGTCGAACTCATCGCCAACGAGGTGCTCGACCAGATCCGGCAGGCCGGCTTTCAGCCGCAGGACGTGATGGACCTCGACGAGCTGGCCAGGGAGCTGGGCCGGGAGGCGCTGCGCTACCTCTACCGGATTCTGTTCCTGCTCTATGCCGAGGCCCGCCCCGAGCTGGGGGTGCTGCCGGTCAACGACCCGCAGTACGTCGAGGGCTACAGCCTGGCCCGCCTCGGTGACCTGGTGTCCCGCCGGATGGCCCCCTCCGCCGAGGGCGGCTACCACCTCTACGAGTCGTTGGACCTGCTGTTCCGCATGGTCAACGACGGGCACCGGCCGCGTGGCGGCACGGCTGTCGACGACCGGGCCAGCGAGGGGGAGGGGCTGCGGTTCGAGCCGATGAAGTCGGACCTGTTCCTGCCGGAGCGGACCAGGCTCATCGGCCGGCTGATCCCCGAGCCGGGCAGCGACCCCGACGACGAGGACGGCCCGAAGATCGACACCCGGCTGCGCAACAAGGTCCTCTACGAGGTGCTGCGCCGGCTGATGCTCACCAGGGGCGGCAAGCGGCGGCGTGGCGGTTTCATCTCGTACGCGCAGCTCGGCATCAACCAGCTCGGCGCGGTCTACGAGGGTCTGATGTCGTACACCGGTTTCGTCGCCACCGAGCAGCTCTACGAGGTCGCCAAGAACGGTGACCCAAAGGACGGCTCGTGGATGATCCCGGCGTCCAAGGTCGACGACTACGGCGACGGCGTCTTCGTCTACCAGGAGGACCCCTACACGGGCGTCCGCAGCCGGGTCAGTCACCAGCCCGGCGAGTTCGTCTACCGGCTCGCCGGCCGGGACCGGCAGACCAGCGCCTCCTACTACACGCCGCAGTCGTTGACCGAGGTCACCGTCCAACTCGCCCTGAAATACCGGCTCGACCAGGACGGCACGGTCACCCCGGCCCGGGAGCTGCTGGACTGGACGATCTGCGAGCCGGCGCTCGGCTCCGGCGCGTTCCTCAACGAGGCGATCAACCAGGTCGCCGCCGAATACCTGCGCCGCCGCGCCCGCGAGTTGCAGGTCGACCTGGAACCGGAGCAATACCACCTGGAACTCCAGCGGGTGAAGGCGTACATCGCGCTGCACAACAGCTACGGCGTCGACCTCAACCGCACCGCCGTCGAGCTGGCCGAGGTGTCGCTCTGGCTCAACGTCATGCACGCCGGCCTGCAAGCGCCGTGGTTCGGCCTGCACCTGCAACGCGGCAACTCGCTCATCGGCTGCGGACGCAAGACCTACACTGCGGCGCAGCTCGCCGACAAGTCGTGGCTGACCACCGCGCCCAAGGAACAGCCCTTCCGGGACGGCCCGATCGACGCCGACACCATCCACCACTTCCTGCTCCCCGCCGACGGCTGGGGCGCGGTCGCGGGCGAGAAGGAGGCCCGCGAGCTGGCGCCGGCCGAAACCGCCGCACTGAAATCCTGGCGTACGGCGATGAAGCGCATGCCGTCCGCCAAGGGCAAGAATTCGCAGGTCAAGCGGTTGCAGGGGTTGGCCGGGCGGGTCGAGTTCCTGTGGGGGCTGGTGCAGCAGCGCTTGGACATCTCCGAGCGGGAGATCCGCCGCGACATCAGGGTGTGGGGTGCCGACGACCTGCCGCCGGTCACCGAGGCGGTGCCCCGGGAGGAGATCCTGGCCGACCTGACCGCGCCCGGCACGCCCTACTGGCGGCTCAAGACGCTTATGGACGTCTGGTGCGCGCTGTGGTTCTGGCCGCTGGACAAGGTCGGCCTCCTCGACGGCACCGACCCCGCGTATCCGGCCGCGCCCGTCCAGGTCACCCACGTCAAGGACGAGCCGTCGTACGACGACCCGGTGGTCTATGAGACGGCGGACATCTTCGGCAACGTGCAGCCGCAGCAGATGAAGATGCCGACGAAGGCGACCGGCACCCGGCGGATGACGGTAGCCGAACACCTCCGCCGACAGGTCCCACTGACCAACCTAGACGACTGGCTGACGTTCGCCGAGGCGCTGATCGGCCGCAGCGATGCAGACGAGAGCACCGAGCGGTTCTACGGCCGGACGCTCACGAGTTTGGGAGAAATGAGCGAGTTCGAGCGCAGGCTCGACGGCGTGATCGGCGTCGACTCACCTTGGACCCTCTCGGACCGGTTCCCCTGGCTGCTAGCCGCCGACCAAATCGCCGAGCAGCAAGGGTTTTTTCATTGGGGGCTCGCCTTCGCGCAAGCCTTTACTAAAGGTGGTTTTGATCTTCAGGTGGGTAATCCGCCATGGGTAAGGCCACGATGGGATGAAGCGTCGATCCTCGCTGAGCATGATCCGTGGTTTCGGTTGATTGAAAAACCCTCTGCTGAATCTTGGCGTGGGCGGAAGGTGGACCTATTGAAGCTGCATCTTCCTGGGACTACGTTCCGCATGGAATTGACAAATAACGCTGCCACCGTTGCCTTTATCGGAAACTCGGTCGCTTTTCCGCTGCTTGTTGGTACTCAGCCGAATCTGTACCGAGCGATGATGTGCCAGGTGTGGAATAATCTTGGCCCCCAAGGGGCGGCGGGCTTGGTGCACCCTGATACCCACTTTGCTGGCACTAAAGAGGGGGTGCTCCGTGAGGCCTCCTACCGGCATCTGCGAGTGCATGCTGGCTTCGTAAATGCTGCCAACTGGGCATTCGCGGATGCAACTCGGAGTACCGAATTTGGGATGCATATCTATGGGCCGCCGGGACGCATTAGATTCCGCCATTTAAGTCGACTCTATGCTGCGTCGGTCGTGCTGGCTTCCTTGGACCACGTTGGTGGAGGACAGGTGCCAGGTCAGCGGTATCGAGGATCATGGGACAACCGGCCGCACCGATCGCGGGTGATCGATGTTGACGAACGCACTTTGCGTATATGGCAGCAGCTAATGGATGAAGAGCGCAGAGAGCCGGTGACGCGATCCGCGCTGCTACAACCAATCACTGCGGCAGAGGAGCGTGCCATTGCTGCGCTCTCAAGTGTTAGACGCAGGGTTGCAAACGAGCCCTATTTTATCTGTCGTGGCTATGATGAGGCTAACGCCAAAAAAGGCGGGCTGATTAGATGGAATCAAGAGGTCCCGTCCAGCCTGCGTGGCTTAGTCGTTCAAGGACCTCATCTCGGGATTGCAACTCCGTTGGTTAGGCAACCGCGAGTACCTTGTCGCGCCAGAAGCGACTGGGAATCGCTCGATTTGACCACGCTTGCCCCTGAGTTCATACCCAGAACCAACTATGTCCTTTCAGGGGATGAACATGCCAGTCGCGCGAGGCAGGATGTTTGGGGAAGTCGGCGCTATACGGATTACTATCGCGTTGCCTGGCGAGAAATGATTGCTTTCGACATAGAGCGTTCATTGTTCGCGGCGATTGTGCCACCAGGACCCTGTCATGTGAACGCCGTTCGGACCATGGCGCTAGAGAATAATCGGAAGACAGCAATCATGGCTGGACTCATGGCGGCGATCCCCCTTGATTACCAGCTTCGTATCACTGGGCGCGGGCATCTCGATGTTGGAACAGTGGTAACGCTTCCAGGGCCGAGTGAACAGCATCCACTGACCGCGAGTCTCCTACTTCGCACGCTTCGGCTGAACTGCATAACGGAGAGCTACTCTGAGTTGTGGTCCGAGTTGTATGAGCGGCAATGGTCGTCCGAAACTTGGTCAGTAGCGTGGGAAGGTATCGAACCACTCGGAACCGCAGATCCAAAATGGGATAATGATAGCCCTTTGCGAACCGAGCGAGCGCGGCGATCGGCACTGGTGGAGATTGATGCTCTGGTGGCAGTCTTGCTTGGCATCGGAATAGAAGAGCTCCTCGCTTTGTTGCGGGCGCGGTATCCGATTCTGATTGACCGAGAGAATGAAATGTGGTTCGATTCAAATGGCCGTAAGGTTGCCGCAGATCCCTACACCTTTGGTCAGGGTCAAACAAGGTCGCATTTTGATCAGCTCATGAGGTACCTTGAAGATTCCGATTCAAATTCTGTGCCCCAGGGTTATGCGGCGCCGTTCTACAAAGCAGATCGGGAGAGTGAGTATCGGCAGGCGCATGCCGTGTTCAGTCAGCGGCTTCAAGACGCGATCGAGGCGGGCTGGCAGCCGTCGTAGCCCGCTAATCTCTTTTACTCTCAGAGGAGAGTGCGGTGACCGCGCAGGGGTTTTCCCATAAGGGGTCTGGATGATCGCGGACATCGATAAGCTGGCGGCGATAGCGGTCGACGTCCACGTACTTGTAGATGTGATCGAGGCGCGCCGGAAATTACACTTCATCCCCGTGCGTCACTTGCGTGCCGGAGTTTGTGAAGGGGTAGGACGATTTACTCGATGCCGGGCGGATCTGACGTAATCAACAAGTCGGCCGCATTAGGCTTCCGTGTCTTGCAGGTCCGGTCGGTGGTCTTTTATCCATCGCTCGACGTCTTCTGCCCGCCAGATCCGTCCGACTGACAGGACAGCCACTGGATCGGGGAACGACTTCGAGTTGGTGATCTGGTAGGCGCGCGTGCGGGAGACGCCAAGCATCTCCTGCACCTCTTGGCTCGCTACCAGCCGGAGCTTTCCCACGGGGCCAACGCTAGAAGCACCCGAACTGAACATGTGCCCCCTGAGCGATCACACTGTGCAGACGCTTATAAGCATGTAGGCTGTGCACGTGTTCACCCGCTTGGTGAGCCCGAGGCAGGGGAGGGTCCATGGGTCGGCGGTGGAAGTGGTTCCTGAGGGTGGGGCGGGCAGGTGTTGACCTGGTGGGGGAGGTCGTACCGGAGGGGGGTGGGTCGGGGCGCTCGCGGCCCTCGGGCGGGCTGGTGGGCGTACCAGATGAGTCTGGGGCCTCGCGGGGCGGCGGTGTGGTGGGGGCCGGGCGGGGCGTGCGGCGGGTGGGGGTGGCCCGGAACCAGCGGGCGGTCCGTTACGCGCTGCTGCCGTCGGGTGAGTGCCACGGGCGGCGGGGGAGCGGGCCGGGGGAGGGGCGGCGGGCCGATGGTTGACGACGGGTCGTCGGTGCCGCGTCGGCACCTCGGGCGGGTGCTGCGGCAGTTGCGGGTCGAGGCGTGCATGACGGTGGACGGCGCGGCGGAGGCGTTGCAGTACAGCCGGCGCAAGCTGTGGCAGATCGAGGCGGGCCGGTCTGCGGTGAGTCGCAGCGACGTGCGGGTCATGTGCGAGCGCTACGCTGCGCGGCCCGAGCTGACCGGCGCGCTGGTCACCCTCGCCGGGGAGACGCGGGCGAAGGGCTGGTGGCCTGCCTACGGTGATCCGCTGCCCCGCTGGTGCGAGCCCTACGTCAGCCTGGCCGCCGACGCCTGTCGGCTCCGCGAGCACGCCGACGGGATGATCCCCGTGCTGCTACAGACCCGCGACTACGCGACGGCCGTGTGTCGGCAACGGCCGGACCTCACCGTGGGGGACCGGGACCGGCTGATCGAGGTACGGCTGCGGCGGCAGGAGGTGCTGCGGCGGCTGCCGGCGGCACCCCGGTTTGAGGTGGTGCTCGCCGAGGCGGTGCTACTGCGTGCCGTCAGCGATCCGGCGGTCATGGTCGCGCAGTTGCGGCACCTGGTCGAGGCGAGTCGGCTACCGCAGGTGTCGTTGCGGGTGGTGCCGCTCGCCGTCGGGGTGCACCGGGCACTCCTCGCGGGCCCGTTCCTGCTGATCGACTTCCCGCCGGTCAACCGGGTCGAGCCGGACCCGCCGGTGGTCTACCCCGACTTGGGCCACGGTTGGCTGATTTCGTGGCCGGCAGGGCTGTGGCCTGGGGTGTCGTGTCGGGAGGTGCGCACTAAACGGGTCGGGTTCTATGGTGCGTGGCCGTGGCGTACGTGCGGACGGTGAAGACGGCTTCTGGGGCGCGGGCGGTGCAGATCGTGCACTCCCAGCGGCGGGGGTCGCGGGATATCGAGCACATCGGGTCCGCGCACACGGACGCGGACCTGGAGTTGTTGAAGGCGGTGGCGCAGCAGCGGATGGCCGCGGGGCAGGGCGAGTTGGACCTACGGTTGCCGGACAGCCCGGCCAACGGGGGTGCTCCATTGCCGATCACCTCCTCGCGGATGGGGCACTTGCTGGACGCGTTGTGTCGGGGCTTTGAGGTGTTGGGCTTCGGGGCCGCGACCGGTCGCGACGAGGTGTTCGCCGCGTTGGTGGTGGCCCGGATCATCGAGCCGACCAGCAAGCTGGACTCCCTGCGGGTGCTGTCGGAGGCCGGCATGGATCCGCCGTCCTACCGGACGGTGAAACGGCGACTGCGGGTCTACGCCGGAGCTGATCAGAACCCCGACGCCGCCGCTTCCGACGGCAGTGGCGATTCGGGGTTGGGGAGGCAGGGTGGTGTCGATCCCGCTGGCGGGCAGTGGCGGGCTCGGCTGGCGCGTGCCTGCGCCGAGCATGTGTGCCTGGGCCCGTCGACGTTGCTGCTGTACGACGTGACGACGTTGTACTTCGAGGCCGATGAGGGTGACGGGTTCCGTGAGCCGGGCTTCTCGAAAGAGCGCCGTCTGGAGCCGCAGATCACCGTGGGGTTGCTGACCGACGGGGCGGGGTTCCCGTTGATGGTGCACGCGTTCGAGGGCAACCGGGCCGAGACGACCACCATGATGCCGGTGCTGCGGGCGTTCCTGGACGCGCACCGGTTGTCCGATGTCACGGTGGTGGCTGACGCGGGGATGGTGTCGGAGGCGAATAAACGCGCGATCGAAGCCGCCGGGTTGTCGTTCATCCTCGGCGCCCGTGTCCCCGACGTGCCCTACGTCGTCGCCGCGTGGCGCGACGCCCACCCCGACACCGACATCCCCGACGGGCACGTGTTCGTCCAGCCCTGGCCGGCCGGAACCGGCGACAAACGCCGCGATCACACGATCTTCTACCAGTACCGGGCCGACCGGGCCCGCCGCACCCTACGAGGAATCGACACCCAGGTCGGCAAAGCCGAGAACGCCGTCGCCGGCAAGACACCGGTCAAACGGAACAGGTACGTGCGCCTGACCGGCGCGACCAAGAGCGTCAACCGCACCCTGGAGACCAAGAACCGGACCCTGGCCGGGATCAAGGGCTACGTCACCAACCTGTCCAACCCCGACCCGGAGCAGGTGATCAGCGCCTACAGCCGGCTCCTGCAGGTCGAGAAGTCCTTCCGGATGTCCAAGACCGACCTGGCCGCCCGACCGATCTACCACCACACCCGCGAATCCATCGAAGCGCACCTGACCATCGTGTTCGCCGCCCTGGCCGTGTCCCGATGGATCGAGAACACCACCGGCTGGAGCATCAAACGCTTCGTCACCACCGCCCGCCGCTACCGCACCATCCAGATCCAGGCCGGCGGCCACACCATTACCGCCGCCGACCCCGTCCCCGACGATCTCCAGACCGCCCTCGATGCGATCCACGGCACGCACTAATTGGCCCAAGTCGGGTCTTCCCGCCGGTCAACCGGGTCGAGCCGGACCCGCCGGTGGTCTACCGCGAGCTGTTGACCGGCGCGCTCTATCTCGACGGAGAATCGGAGGTGGCCGCGTACGAGGAGGCCTGGGCCGGTCTGGACGCGGTGGCCCTGGACCACGACGAGTCCCGCCGGCTTATCGAGAAGATCAGCGCCGAGGTCCACCACCGGGATGCCTGACTGCCCACCGTCAGGCGGGGTGCCAGGTGCCGCATCCCTCGGTGTGGAAGCCGTAGTCGCTGGAACGAATAGTGACCTGAACTCGCTTGGCGCCATTGACAAAGTAGTTGTCAATGGTTCCGCCGTTGCGGTTCTGCCGCTCCCAGTAGCAGCCCGCCACGTCGCGCGTAATATATGTACCTGGCTTGATGTCCTTGCCCACCCGGTAGGTGCCATCGTCAAAGATGCGTCCCTCCCGTTCAAGCGTGACGTCACGCTGTCCCCGCTTTAATGCACCCCGCCATTTTGCCGCTTGAGGATGGTTGGAGCACAGCTTGAGAGTCGCGGTCATCTGCGGTATGTCTTCCTCGCTCACGCTGAAACCGGGCTCGGTGGCCTCATCATCCGGGTCTACAGACGCGCATTCCTCGTATTGAAAGGAAATGTCGTCGTCATCTCCCTCGGATGCCTTGTATACGGCATTCTCCAAGGGGGAGAGCGGTTTGACTTTGTTCTCATAGAAGTTGTTGACAACGTCACACGAGGTCAGCTTTAGTGCCCATGCCTCCGAAAAATCAGGGGGGCCTTTCGGGCCAGGGTAAATCCTCAAGTCGCGGTTGGTGCCGTGTTGATCCTGACATGATAGATCGACGACGTTGCCGGACGGCACCAGCGGCGTGGGGGAGGAGCTCGGCGTGGGACTGAGGCTGGGGCTCGGCGTCAGGCTGGGTTTATCGCTCGGCGTCCGAGCAGGCGAAGATGCAACGCCCTGCGGCACCGATGCGGCGTCGCCACAGCCGGCGAGGCCCACCACCAACCCTGCCGTCAGCAAGATAAAAAACGCGCGGACCGTCACCCAGTCATCCTCTCGAGAGATCTGCACAGATTGTGCTCTGTTGTGCGGCCCGGATCGCGCAGCCAGATGATCAGTTCTGGACGGCCGAACAGCACATGTGGATGCCCGGAAGGGTCGGGTGGAGAGGCGATCGGCCCAAGGACCGCACGCCAGCACACCGCTGATGCTCGTCGTCGAGACGGTGGTGCCATGGTGGCGGGAGTTGATGTTGCGCCAGCCGGGGACTCACAGACATAACCATGCAGCTGAAACACATCGGCGCTGTGTCGCCGATCCGACTCACCGTCCGGTCAGGTCACTCAGACAACAACACACTGTGGATGCTGACGTAGCATGCCTCGGGTGATTCGCTCATGAGGCCGACCATCGCCGCCGATACCTTGCGTCGGACCCTCACCCAGTACCTCACCACCACCTTCGGCCTCACCGAGGACGGCGTACGCCAGGGTCTGGAGGGTTTTCTCTCCCACCCGGAGCAGGGCATCTTCCGGGGGCCGTACCTGCGGATCCGCACCCCCTTCCGCCCGGCGGCGGGAAACTGGCGGGCGTGCCTGGACTGGGCCCCGGCCGACTTCACCCCCTACCTGCACCAGGCGAACGCGTTCGCCCGGCTGTCGACCAAGGGGCGGGCGGCCGAGCCGACCCTGATCACCACCGGCACCGGCTCCGGCAAGACGGAGTCGTTCCTGATCCCGGTGCTCGACCACTGCCGACGGCAGAAGCAGCAGGGCCGGGCCGGGATCAAGGCGATCCTGCTCTACCCGATGAACGCCCTGGCCACCGACCAGACCCAGCGGATCAACGAACTGCTCACCGACCCGGCGCTCAGCGCGGTCACCGCCGGCCTCTACATCGGCGACGTCGCGGCCATCGAATACCCGCACGTGTTCACCAAACGCTCCGAGATGCGGCGCACCCCGCCGGACATCCTGATCACCAACTACAAGATGCTGGACCTGCTGCTCCAACGCGACGACGACCTCCCGCTGTGGGAGGGCGCCGAGCCGGCGTACGTGGTGCTTGACGAGTTCCACACCTACGACGGCGCGCAGGGCACCGACGTGGCGATGCTGCTGCGCCGGCTCGCCGCCGCGCTCGGTCTCGACGAGCCGGACCGGCCGCTCGGGCCGATCTGCCCGGTGGCCACCTCCGCCACCCTCGGTGAGGGCGGCGGCCGGGACGGTCGTACCGCGATCCGGGAGGTCGCCGAGCAGGTCTTCGGCGTCGCCTTCGACGCCGCATCGCTGGTGGGGGAGGACCGCTACGGTGCCGGCGAGTTCGTCGCCCGCCAGGACTTCAGCCTGCCGCTGCCGACCCCCGAGCAACTCGCGGCGATCGACGACCGCGACCCCGGGCGGATGCTGGCCGAGGTCGCCGAGCTGATCCTCGGGGAGCGCTGCCTGGACGACCCGCCGCGTCTCGGTGCGCTGCTGCGGCAGCACCCGCTGACCAAGGCGGTGCTCGACTCGCTCCAGGCCCGCCCGTGCACCCTCGACGAGATCATCGACGTGCTGCCCCGGAAGAACGCCACCGGCTGGGGCAGCGTGATGAAGACCCGGCCCGAGATCACCGCGAAGGCCCTCACCCGGTTCGTCGGCCTGCTCTCCGTCGCGCAGAACCCGGAAGCGCCCGGCCGTCCGCTGCTCAACATCGAAACCCACCTGTGGGTACGCGCCGTCGCCCGGCTGCTGCGCGGCACCTCCCACCGGGCCACCTTCGGCTGGTACGGCGAAGCGCCACGCGAGTTGGACCCGTACGCCACCGACGCCGACCTGGTCGTGGCCGACAACCGGCACCCCCGGCTGCCGGCCGTCTACTGCCGGCACTGCGGGCGTTCCGGCTGGATGGCGCTGTCACCGGAGAAGGACCCGCAGGAGCTGGAGACCGACCCGGACAAGATCTACCGGGCCAGCGTCGGTCGGGACAAGCGCCAGGTCCGCGCCCTGATCGCCGCCACCGACGACGAGGTACGCCAGCGCGCCCGGGGCCTGCTGGTCCTGGAGTACGGCCGACGGGTGCGCCCCTTCGACGAGCACCGGGACCGGGACATCAGCGACGACGAGATCGTCGTGCTCGGCGACGTCCTCGACATCGACGGCGCCAAGAAGGACCGCTGCCCCTCCTGCGAACTCGACCACGGCATCCGCTTCCTCGGCGCAGGCCTGGCCACCCTCGCCTCGGTGGCGATCACCCAGCTCTTCACCGGCGGCGAGCTGGACGAGGCCGAGAAGAAGACGCTGCTCTTCAACGACTCCGTGCAGGACGCCGCCCACCGCGCCGGTTTCGTCGCCAACCGGTCCTACTCGTTCTCGCTGCGCTCCCTGCTCGCCAGCCGACTGGTCACCGGGGAGTCGATCGGGCTCGACGACCTCATCGCCCGGATGATCGAGGGCGCGGCGCAACCGGAGATCCTCTGTACCGTCGTCCCGCCGGACCTGCACGACCAACCCGGGGTCGACAGCCTGCTCGCCGGCGAGCACAACGGCAGCCGGGACACCTGGGAACTGATCAGCGAACGGCTCGTCTTCGCCACCGTGATGGAGACCGGGCTGCGTTCCCGCCAGGGCCGCACCCTGGAGCTGACCCGCAGCGTCGCCGTCGAGGTCACCCTCGACGATCCGGCACGGGCCGCCGCCATCTGCCGGGATGTGCACCTGACCGGACCGGCCGGCATCCTCGGCGCACCGCCCGACGATGCCCGTTACCTCGCCTTCCTGCGCGGGTTGCTGGAACGGCTGCGTACCCGGGGTGCGGTCTACCACGAGTGGCTGGTGCCGTACCTCAAGCGCGGTGGCACCCGGTGGCAGGTCTGGGGCGGCCGCCCGGCGGGGATGCCCGCCTTCCCGAACGGCCTCTCCGCACCCGCGTTCCTGCTCGCGACGCCGAAGTCCCGCTCGGAGTTCGACGTGATCACCGCGCGCGGCAACTGGTACCAGGACTGGACGTCACGCTGCCTCGGCCTGGACCTCGGCGACGCCGCCGGGTTCCTCGCCCGACTGCTGCCGGCGCTCGCCGCCGCCGACATCGTCGCCGTCGGCGACACCGACGACGGCAACACGGTGTACGGGCTGCTGCCCGGCCACCTGCGGGTGACCCGCCTCGACGACGCGTCCGCCAGGTCGGCCGGGGTCGGCTGCGACACCTGCCACTGGCAGCAGACCGAACACCCCGAGCGGGTCACCGACTGGCTCGGCCAGCCGTGCCGGCAGTACCGCTGTCGCGGTCGACTCCGGGCCACCCCCGACGACACCGCCCCCGACGACTACTACCGTCGCCTCTACCTCGACAGCCCGGTGTTCCGGGTGGTCACCGGGGAACACACCGGCATGCTCACCCGCGCCCAGCGGGAGACGGTGGAGAAGCAGTTCCGCGACGGCGAGCGCTACACCGACCCGAACGTGCTGTCCTGCACGCCCACCCTGGAAATGGGCATCGACATCGGGGCCCTCTCCGCGGTGGTGCTGGCGTCCCTGCCGCAGGGCCCGGCCAACTACGTCCAGCGGGCCGGTCGCGCCGGCCGCCGGAGCGGCAACGCGTTGGTGCTGACCCTGGTCGGACGATCCGAACGGGACCGCTACTACCTCACCGACCCACGCGACATGATCGCCGGTCAGATCGTCCCGCCCGGCTGCTTCCTGTCCGCCGTGGAGATCCTCCGCCGCCAGTACCTCGCCCACCTGATCGACCTGGCCGCCCGGGGCCGGTTGGCCGGGGTGCTGCCGATGCCCCGCCGGGCGCACGTGCTCTTCGGCCCGACCGGATGGCTGGCCGGCCTCGCCGAGGCGGGTCGCCGCGACGGCGGCCGGCTGGTGCAGGAGTTCCTTACCCTCTTCGGCGACAGGATCCTGCGGGCCGCCGCCGACCAGCTGCGCGAGTTCGCGGTCGACGGCATCGTCCACCGGGTCAAGGAGGCCGACGAGGTGTGGGAGTCCCGGTTGGCCGACCTGCGACGCCGGTTGCAGGAACTCGCCGCCGCCCGGGGCACGCTGGTGTCCAGCGACCCCGACCACGCCCGCGAGATCAAGATGTTGAAGGCGGAGGAGGGTGCGGTCCGTCGCCGGCTGCGCGACGTCAGCGCCGCCGCCGCCCACGGCACGCTCGTCGAATTCGGGCTGCTGCCGAACTATGCGCTCATCGACACCCGCACCGACCTGGAAGCGACCCTGACCTGGGAGGACAAGAGCAACGGCGACCGCCGGTTCCACAGCGAACTGCGCGAGTACGCCCGCCCCGCCCGGCAGGCGCTTGTCGAGATCGCCCCCGGCAACAGCTACTACGTGCGGGGCTACCAGCACGAGATCTCCGGGCTCGATGTCGGCCCGACCGACCGGCCCGCGTACGAGCAGTGGCGGGTCTGTGCCCAGTGCGGCTATGTCCGGACCCACCTGGCCAAGGAGGACACCAGCGCCTGCCCGCGCTGCACCGACCCGGGCATCGCCGACCACGGGCGGCTCTTCCAGGTCCTCCAGCCGACCCGGGTGCTCAGCCGCGACCGGCGCGACGACGCGCGCATCCGCGACGACAGCGACGACCGGGTACGGCGCTTCTACGCCACCGCCATCGCCGTCGACATCGACCCCGCCAGGGTCGACTCCTCCTGGCGACACGCACGGGACACCTTCGGTGTCGACTACAGCCGGCACGCGGTGATCCGCCGTTTCAACCTCGGCGCGCAGCGTTACGACCGGGCCGCCGAGTTCTTCGCGGGCGACGAGGTCCGGATCAACCGGTTCCACACCTGCACCTCCTGCGGCGGCACCACGGTCGACGGCGCACCGGCGGTGGGGCAGCAACTCGCCGCGCAGGCCTCCGGATCGACAGTGGTGCAGGGCGCCGAGCACCACCGGCCGTGGTGCCCGTACCGGCGCTCGCCGGCCGGGCCGGGAACCCATGTGGAGCTGATCCTGGCGCACCAGTTGGAGACCGAGGCGTTGCGCATCCTGATCCCGGCGGCGACCGCCGTGGTGGCGGAGCGCGTCGTCTCCTTCGCCGCCGCCGTGCGCCTCGGCATCGCCGCCCAGTACGGCGGCGACCCAGCACACCTGCAGGTCGTGTCGTCCACCATGCCCGACGGGCAGAGCGACGGCACCCGCAACTTCGTGGTCGTCTACGACACCCAGCCGCAGGGCACTGGATACCTGCACCGGCTCGCCCGCTCCGAGGAGTTCCGTCGCATCCTCGAACTGGCCCGCCAACGGATCGCCGACTGCGTCTGCCGGCACGAGGGCCGGGACGTCTGCCACCGCTGCCTGCTGCGCTACGCCCGCAACGAGGAGTTCGCGCTGATGAGCCGCGACGGGGCGTTGGGCATGCTGGATCGGCTCCTCGACACCTGGACCGTCGAGGAGGGCACCCGCACCGACGAGATCTCGCTGATCCACCAGGTGGAGAGCGAACTGGAGATGCGCTTCCTCACCAAACTGCTCGCCCTCGGTGACGCGCCGGGGTCGGGTCTGCGCATCGAGCGACGCACCGACCACGACGGCGCCCGCATCGCCGACCTGCGGTTCGTCAGCGCCGACGGGCACAACGCCACGCACTGGCAGATGAAGCTGCAGAACACCGTCAAGGGCACCCGGCCCGACGTGCACTTCAAGCGCCTGGACGGCTCGTCGCCCGAGGTGGCCGTCTACCTCGACGGCTTCAAGTACCACGCCACCGCCGCGCACAACCGGCTCGCCGACGACGCCGAGAAACGGGCCCGGCTGCGCGCCCACGGTTATCTCGTCTTCGCCGCCACCTGGGACGATGTCAAGACCTGGGGGAACCCGGACGGGCCGGGGCGGTGGACCCCGTACGGCGGGGTCTGCCAGCAGGCGGCCAGGGAGAACTACCGCAGGTTCCTCCCCGGCGCGGACCCGGACGAGCTGGAGGCCACCGTCTGGGTGAACCCCGTCGAACAGCTGATGCGCTTCCTCGCCGAGCCGGACCTCACCCGCTGGCAGCGCCGGGCCGAAGCCACCGCGGCGGGCCTGCTCAAACAGGCCCGGGAGAACACCGCCACTGATTCCGCTGGCGTGCCGCAGCGGGTGCTGGCCGCACTGCAGGGGGAGCCCTTGCCGGGACCGAACGCCCGGCACATCATGATCGCGCGCGCCCGGGACAATGCCGACTGCCCGGTCATCCTCGTCGTTGACGGCCGCAGCAAGCCGCTGCCCACCTGGACCGCCCTGACCGTCGTCGGCGATCTGCCCGGCGCGATCGCCGACCCGGCACACAAGGAACGCTGGGCCGGCTGGCTCACCTGGGGCAACGTGATCCAGTTCCTGACCAACGGCGGCGGGGACGCCGGCCAGCTCGCCGTGTCCGCCCTCGACGCCTTCGAGCCAGCCTCGATGGCGGTCACCGAAGGCACCGGCTTCACGCTCGCCCAACGCGCGCTGCCGCTCGACGAGGAGACGGCGACGTGGCTCGGCGTCACCGCCCAGTCGCCGCCCGCTGAAGCGGCGGCGCTCGACGAGGAATCACCGTGGCGCGATGTCCTGCGCTTCCTGGACCCGGACGAGATCACTCTGGGTCAGTTGGTGCAGCAGCTCGCCCGGCAGGGCCTGCCCGCGCCGATCGTCGGCTACGAGCTGGGCGACCAGGGCTGGCCCGCCGAACTCGCCTGGCCGGACCAGCGCATCGCCGTGGTGCTCACGGGGCAGGACGACGACCCGGAAACCGAGGACCGCGACCGGGCGTACGCCGAGGCGGGCTGGCACGCCCGCACCGCGCGGGAATGGGCGGTGGACGAGTTGACGGCACAGATCAGGGCGACAGGCGGGGGAGAACGTCGATGAACAACGGGGCAACCCTGCGCATGCTGGACCGCGCCGACAAGGAGGTCATGAAGCTCACCCGGGCCGACATCGGCGCGGTCTACGAGTTCATGCACAAGTTCCGGCACAACCCGGAGAACCCCGGGCTGAACCTGAAGGCGCTCAACGGCGACTCCCGGCTGATGTCCGCCCGGGTCAACAAGGACTACCGCGCTCTGCTGCTGCACATCGTCGAACGCGACTACCTGCTCGTCGCGGTCAAGCACCGTGGCGAGGTGTACGACGATCTCAGCCGGTACGCGTACCGGATCAACCGGATCACCGGCGGCATCGAGGTCGTCGACCTGGGCCCGGTCGGCGACAGCATCATCGGACGGGTCGTCCCACCCGAGGTGGAGGTCGCGCCGTTGATCGCGCAGCAGCCGCTCTTCGCCGCGTACACCGACGGGCAACTGCGGGAACTCGGCGTCTCCGAACCGCTGCTGCCGCAGATCCGTGACCTCACGACCGAGGCGGAACTGCTGGAGTTGCTTGACCGGGCGCCCCAGCTCACCACCGACGTGCTCTTCGCGCTCTTCGACGGCACCCCCTACGACGAGGTCCTCCAGCAGGTCACCGAGCCGGTACGCGCCGATGACCAGGTCGACCCGGACGACTTCGAGGCGGCGGTGGAACGCCCGGCGACGCAGGTGACCTCCGACGACGAGGCGTTGCAGGCGATGCTGGGTGAGGCATTCGAGCGGTGGCAGATCTTTCTGCATCCCACTCAGCGCAAGCTGGTGGAGCGTTCGTACCGCGGGCCGGCCAGGGTTGGGGGCGGACCGGGCACCGGCAAGACCATCGTTGCCCTGCACCGGGTCGCCCACCTGGCCCGGCAACTGCCGCCCGGAGCGGACAAGCCGATCCTGCTCACCACCTTCAACCGCAATCTCGCGGCCGACCTGCGTACCCGGCTGATGGCGTTGGGTGGCCAGGAGTTGGTGTCCCGGGTGGACATCATCAACATCGACCGACTGGCCAGCCGGGTGGTCGCCGAGGCGAAGTCCGGCGGCGGTCGTCGGGTGGTCGACGACAACCGGGTCCCCGACCTGTGGGCCGACTTCCTCGTCGAGGCGGGGGAATCCGGATGGGAGGCGGATTTCCTCGCCGCCGAGTGGACGCAGGTGATCCTGGGGCAGGTGCTCACCTCCCGTACCGACTACTTCAAGGCCCGCCGCCCCCAGCGTGGTCGCAGCCTCACCCGGATCGAGCGGGACCAGATCTGGCAGCTGACCGAACGCTTTACCAACTGGCTGGAGAGCCGGGGGGTGTGGACCTGGCGTCAGGTCGCCCAGCGCGCCGCCCGCCTCGAAATGGACCGGACGGCGGCCCACCACGGCAGCCTTTCTGCGGAGTCCTCTGGCGGGTTCTACCGGCCCCGCTACCGTCACGTCGTCGTCGACGAGGCGCAGGACCTCAGCGCCGCGCACTGGAAGATGCTGCGCGCCATGGTCGCGCCCGGCCCGGACGACATGTTCCTCACCGGCGACACCCATCAGCGCATCTATGACAATCACGTCACCCTGGGCAGCCTCGGCGTCAACATCCGGGGCCGCTCGTCCCGGCTCACCCTGAGCTACCGCACCACCCGGCAGATCCTGGCGGACGCCCTACAGATCATGACCGGGGAGGTGTACGACGATCTCGACGGCGGTGAGGAGGATCTGGCGGGCTACCGGTCGCTACTGCGAGGCGGACGGCCGACCTTCCGTGGCGCGGCGACCTGGGCTCAGGAGCGGGAACTCGTCATTGCGCAGCTGCACGGGTGGGGCAGACCGGTCGACGGATCCGTGGCCGTCTGCGTACCTACCAGGGAATTGGCGGCGGACGTGATCGCCACGCTTGAGGCCGACGGGCTGCCGGTGGTGGAGATCGGCCCGGACGGCCCGAAGCAACCCGACGGCGTCCATGTCGGCACGATGCACCGGTTCAAGGGCCTGGAATACCAGCGGATGATCATCGCAGGGGTGGCGGACGGCCTCGTGCCCCGCCAACTGATCAACCGGCACCGGGACACCGACCCCAAACGCTACCAGCGTGAGCGTCAGCGTGACCGGTCGTTGCTCTTCGTCGCCGCCACCCGCCCCCGAGACGAACTGGTGGTGTTCTGGCACGGCACTCCCAGCCCCTTCCTCACCAGCCGCCTCGTGCAGCGCCAACAGCCATGAGCGCCGGCAGCATGGGCGGACCCGGCGACCAGGGAGGCTGACAGTGCAGGCGGGAGACCGCATCAACGCTCGGTATGAACTGACGTATCCGATCGGCCGGGGCGGGATGGGTCAGGTGTGGGCCGGACATGACGAGCGTCTCGACCGCCCGGTCGCCGTCAAGTTCCTTCGCCAGGCGGAGGTGCCCGAGGACGAGCGGTCGACGGCTGTCAAACGGTTCCGGCGGGAAGCCCGTGCCACGGCCCGTCTCGACTACCCCGGAGTGCCAGCGGTTTACGACCTTGGTGAGTACGACGGCGACCTCTACCTCGTGATGCAGTTGGTGACCGGGGTGGTGCTGGCTGATCTCATCGCCGAGGAGCCTCAGCTACCGGTTGCCCGATCAGCCTCGATCGCCGCGCAGGTGTGCGAGGTGCTCTCCGTCGCGCACGCGGCATCATTGGTCCACCGTGACCTCAAACCGCACAATGTGATGGTCACCCGGACCGGTGCCGTCAAGGTCCTGGATTTCGGGATCGCCGCGTTGCTTGAGCCGGCTGAGACCTCCCGGCTCACCGCCACCGGCCAGACCCTCGGTACCCCCGCCTACATCGCCCCGGAGCAGGCGCGGGGTGACCGGGTGGGACCGGCCGCCGACCTGTACGCGTTGGGCTGCATCCTGTTCGAGATGCTCGCCGGACACCCGCCGTACCAGGCGGGAACTGCCCTCGATGTGCTGCGCCAGCACATGCAGGCACCCGTGCCGGTAGTCCACGAGTATCGGCCCGATGTGCCGGACGACCTTGCCCACCTGCTGCTCTGTCTGCTGGCCAAGGAGCCTGCCGACCGCCCGGCGACGGCCGCTCAGGTAAGGCGACTACTGCTGCCCTTCGCCGCCGCGCCCACCCCGGGCGACTGATCGGACGCGGGGTCTCTGCGATTTGGCGGGGCGGCCCGCGCCGATCAGGGCGGCGGCCAGACGGCCGAGGAGATGCCGACGTGTCGGTAGCGTGCTTCATGACTCCGGAGCAGATCTCCCACCGGACCCGGCGCGCGGTTGACGCGGCTGTCCACGTCAGACGCGCACAGGGGCTCGACGTGACCGACGCCCGCGTACTCTACGAAGCCTTCTCCGTGGTCGTGCACCTGGCGCCGTCGCCGGTCGTGGCCCGGCTGCCCACGGTCCTGCCCGGCTATGCGGACCTCGACAGCGTGGCCGGCCGGCAGCGGGCCGAGCTGGACGTGACGGGATGGCTCGCGGAGCGGGGCGTGCCGGTCATTCCGCCCAGCCCTCTCGTGCCCCGGGAGCCCGTCCGGCACGACGGTTTCTCGATGACGTTCTGGCAGCTGATCGAGCTGGCCCCGGCCGGGGAGCCTGACTATGTGGCGAGCTGCGGCCTCGTATCCGAGCTGCACGCCGCTCTGCGTGACTACCCGGGTGAGTTGTCCTTCCTGTCCGCCGCCGAACCCCAGCTCGTCGAGGACGGCCTCGTCGCGCTCGACGGCCAGCCCGACCTCATCGACCCGGCCGACCTGGACCGCGCCCGCCGTGAATGGCAGGTGCTGGAACCCCTCGTGCGCTCCCGCGAGCTGTTCGAGAAGACATTTCCCGGGGTCGACCTGCAACCCGTCCACGGAGACTCCCCGGTCGTGAACATCGTCGCCGGGGTGGACGGGTATCGCTACGCCGACTTCGAGATGGTGACGTTGGGGCCCGTCGAGTGGGACGTCGTCGGCGTCGGTCCGGACGGCGAGGCCGCCTACCGGCGGCGGCGCAGCACCGGAACATGCGGGACCTCGACGGGGACGTGCTGCGCTTCGTGACGGCGGTGGGGATGCTGCGGGGCGTCTCCTGTCTCGCCCTGGCCCCCCAGTTGCCGATGCTGGCGGACGCCCTCGGCGGCATGCTCGACCAGTGGCGGGCGACGCCGTTCGCCGGAGGGCTCGGCTGAGGGCGGCGACGAGCCCAAGCGCGATCGTGCTGCTCGTCGAATCGTTCGTGGCCGCCGAGGAACCTCAGCCACCCGTCGCCCGGTCAGCCTCGATCGCCGCGTTGCTTGAGCCGGCTGAGAACTCCCGGCTCACAGCCACCGGAGAGCCCTCCATACTCCCGCCTACATCGGGCCGGAGCATGCGCGGGGGTGACCGGTGGGACCGGCCACCGACCTGTACGCCATGGGGCTGCATCCTGTTCGGATGCCCGCCGGACCCGGAGCCTGCCCTCGAAGCGCTGCGTCAGCACATGCAGGCGTCCATGCCGATAGTCCCCGAGTACCGGGCCGGGCGCAGCGGTGGGCGTCAGCTCACGCTTTCCGCGCACCCCTTACGCCGCGTTCGTTGATGTCGGGTATGACACCCGGGACGGTGCAGCTGCCCGTGGCCGGGAAAAGCCGTGCCGATATCGCCCCGGCGGATGGAAACTCGTCGCCGTACTCAGCGCTGCGATGGTTCCTGATCTCGTTGATCGTCAGGAACGCGTGCGGTGCCTGCGAGGAGAACGCCGAGATGATGTGGGCAGCGATATCACGACGGCGGGACCCGGGTACGGGCGATCGGCGCTCGGTCGATGAGCGGTCACCGGAATCCTCTGCCGGTTCCCGTGTTACCGGCACTACGGAGAGGTCCACGTCGAGTAGGCGCAGGAGGCGCTCACGCATCTGCGCACGCCGTTGGTCGTAGAACCTCAGGAAGTCGGGAAGCGGCGGCAGCTCACCAAGGTCATTGCGGTCCAGGTAGCCCTGTCTGGCAACGGAATTCGGGTAAGCCAGACCGACCCACTCAGCTGGAAGGGTGGCGCGCTTGTCGACGTTCTCTGTCCCCTCCAGGAGTTGGAGATTTCCCAACCGGTCGACGCGATCGAGGTAGACGGAAATGTCCTCCTCCGGGATGCCTGCAGCGCGAAGGCGGGCTCTGGTGAATCTGCTTCTCGGGTACACGTGGTCGACGTGGTATGCGTTGCGTACGTCGATGCCGGGGTAGAGTAGCGCCAGCAGTGCGAATGTCTTCGTCGCTCCGTACTTCAGATCCAGAAGTTCGTCTACTTCAATCGGATCAAACCGCAGCCCTTTACCCTGCCGTGCCATTTCGCGTTCGAGCGCGGCACGCGGGAATCCATTCCGCGCTTCAGTGTCCAGGACCGTCCGAAGACCGCCAAGCAAGGTGTCGAGGCCGCTGCCCCAGATGCCACCCTTGATGACCGCTCGCAGCAGCCACCGACGGATGTCTTCGCGGTCCGCGGCATCGCTTGTCCGCCGCAGGTAACCTGTGTCGAGCTGACGGAGGTGTGTGTAGTGGGCGAGCGGGATGATCACGCTGCTGGCCGGTAGTGTCGCCGAAGAGAAACCGAAATCGCTGAGTAGCTGGGCGGCGAGCCGCAAAGCCCGCTCGATGTCGTCCCAGCTTTCTTCCATGGCGAGCATCGTGTGTCGGTCAAAGTTGTCGACCTTGAACCGGATGTCGCCCTTCCCGAGCAGAACCAGACCACTTTTCAGGACGCTGTTCTTATCGAGGCTGAAGCCCTGCCCGGTGCGGTTGAGGTCGTCGACCAGGGCGTGGATCTCTTCTCTCGCGTCGCGCTCCCGCCACTGAGATGTGGCGATGCTCAGCAGCAGGTCGCTAAAGGACAAGGGCACCGCTCCGCTGTTGACCCGGATGAAGATGTTGAGCACCTTCTCCAGGCTCTGGTCCTCCTCCTCGAAGTAGTTGATCAACGTTTGACGTTTCACCACCTCGTAGAGCTTGAAGAGCATCCGCCCAGCGAGGTTGCCCAGATCGTGGCGGGCGGTGATGTCGAAGACCTGGTCCCCTTCGCTGATGTCGCGGATCTCCGAGACCGGGAACCAGAATGTGGTCTCGTTGCGACTCTTGGCCTCGTCCGCAGTCAGGAACCGGAAGTGGTACGCCAGTTCGAGTTCGTCATCGTGGCCTTGGGCCAGGAGGTTGATGTGTAGCCGTTTCGTCGGGTAGGCGAGCGGATTGTTGTGACGCATCCTGGGAAGGCGGTCGGCGTACGACCCGCGGAGACCGATGTTCAGGGCGGTCAGCCGCTGCTGGCCGTCGAGAATCGCGGTCACATCCCTGCCACGTTCCACGTCGAGGGTCGGGCAGTGTGGGGAGTTCCTGGCGTGATAAGTCCGCACGAAGTCGTAGAAGGTATAGGATTTAACCTTGTCCCCGTTGACCCTCCAAAAGAGGAATGACCCGATCGGGTAGCCCCGCATAAGGCTGTCGAAGAGCTTGCAGATCCGATCGGGTCCCCAGACGAACTCCCGCTGGATGGCGGGAAGGACGTAGTCGTGCCGAGCCATCCGCTCGAGAGCGGTAGTGATCGTTATGGGTGCTTGAAAGGGCACACGGCCTCCTTCGTCCGTGACGCATCAGCATCGAGGGTGGGGTAGACGGACGACGACCCTCCCATGTCGAGAGCTCATCAGCAAACCGACCTGGTCGACGCAATCTGGAGGGGTAGTTGTTCAGGTGCCCGGCGGGCTAGGATTCCGTTGTCAACGGGCAGCCATGTAGCATCGATCACGCTCTTTCTCCCACAGGTCCTCATCATTGAGGTGTGCACACTCGGGACGTAGCCCGCGAGCGAGACCGTAGAAGCCGATGTGCGGACGACGGGTCTCTTTGCCGACGACGAGCGCGCTCCAGAGTGGTTCCTCCTTTTCGGCGGCACGCCTCGAAACCTGGTCGAGTGGATGACCCAGGTGGTGGGGCTGCATGCCGATGCGTCGCGCCAGTGGACCGTACTCGATCAGGCCCTGACCGACCGCAACTCCGTAGAGAATGTCGGCAACCCGATCCACGCGATCCATCTGGAAGATCTCTGGCATCGGCCGAGCCTATCCACGTACCATGGCGACGCCATCGGCCGAAACGGCAAAACTGCCCACTGCGACAGCTGTCATCTTTCGGACACGACGGTGGTCGTCGTCGGAGTGCCACAGCCCCTGCCTCTCGTGGAGATGCTTGCCGTGTTCGATGCTTTCCAGTCATTTCCTGGCCTGCGACGCCGCAATGCGGCGGCCACGCGCGGCGGTGACCAGCGCAGGGGAATCCGCCTGCCATGAGCCAGGTCGAGCGGGAGTTCACCGTACGCCTCCGGGGCCTGGAGGAGGGTCAGTACGCCGACATCGTCAACGCGGTGTGGATGCAGTTGCAGGCAATCGGTTGCGACTCCACCGTCACCCCGGACGGGCACGAGAAGGCGGCCACCCTCGACGCCCGTTGGGACAAGTACAGCGAGGTCTCCTGGACGGAGGGCGGCCGGGACGGAACCCCGCAGGCGAAGGCGGCGCGCGCCCACCGGACCCGCAATCGGCGCTCAGCCGACACCGGCGAATGACGACGCGGAAGCCGAGGCCTGGCCGGCCTACGCAGTGCATCTGCGTCAACTGCGGCGACACCGTCGAGGGCCGGGCGAACACCCGCCAGCGTGGCCCGGACATCGCCTGGTACGCCCACTGCCGACCGTGCGCGGACCTGGTCGTCGACCAGATGCAACCACTCGACCTGCTGCCGGACAGCAGCGTCGACGTCTACCAGTGTCGCGCGTGCGGCAGCCTCCGCGTCTGCCGCACCGGCTGGCGGACCCGGTGCCACATCTGCCTGGACGAGCGGTCCGCCGGCCTGAGCCTGGCCGCCGGTGCAGGCCTGCTGACCCGGTTGCCGGACGAACCCGGACTCGCCGACCAGGTACGCCGCTTCGCCGGCCTGGCCGACACCGGCACCATCCCCACCCGGGCCGCCGCCGAGTTCCAGGCCGCGATCGCCCTCGGCGCGGAGCTCGACAGGCACCGCCGCGACGGCTGGGCCGACCTGGCCGGCGACGTCCACGGCCTGCCGTGGTACGGCACACGGCAGGCACCCTTCTCTCACGGGACCTGGGGACTGCACCTGCGCTGCGGCTCGTGGCAACGGGTCCGCGACCGCAGTTGTGCCCAGTGCCCACCCGAGCCCGAGGACCGGACCTTCGCCGCGCTCCGCAACACGCCGTACCTGCTGTATCTGGTGCGGCATCGCGGATTGCTGAAGTTCGGCGTCGGCGGAGCGAGCCGGGTGCGGCAACACCTGCGCGCGGGTGCCCAGCTGGTGGAGGTTGTCGAGGGCCGGCACGCCGACGTCATCGAGGCGGAGGCGGTCCTCAAGCGGGAGAAACGGGCGGCGGGGGAATCGCTGCGCTGGTGGCGTACCCGCCGGATGCCGGAGTCGTTCGGCGCGGGCACCGAGGTGATCCGGGCCGGCGTACGGATCAGGCTCGCCGACTACCTCCGCGCCGGAAGCGACGTGACCAGCCGGTTCACGAACCCTACTGACGCAGGGCGTTGAGCACCCAGGCGAGGGGCATGGTGGCCACACGGCGTAATCGGGGCTACGTGACCAACCGATAGTTGGGGATGCTCCGGTTGCGTTCCTCAGCGGGCAGATCGAGAGGAAGCACCCGAACCCCGTCAGGGACGGGCGCTCGGGAGAGGTGGATCCCCTCCAGGCAGGTATTGCACCAGAACGAGGCGTAGCCGAATCCCGAGCCAGGAGGGCCGGTGAGGACCAGATGTAGCGTCCGGTGACCACAGTTCGGGCATCGGAGGTCGGAGGTGGTAGGCAGGGTGCGGTAGACGATGTCGTACGCGTCCAACCATTCGTCGAAGGTCGCCATCAGCTCACTCCCTCTGGCCTTACCGGATGGTTGTTCCACCACTGTTCCTCATGGGCGTAGGCCCGATCCTCGAAGGCGTCGGCCTCAGCACGGGTGGTGGGGTAGGGCCGTCCTTCACGGAGCTCCGACACGTGGAACATCTCGTGTTCGAGGGTGCGCGCCAGATCCTCCTCGCTCCGGAACGCCTCCCGGCAGAGCATGACCGACTGATCGGGTCTCGTCACCCCGCACACGCCCGAGATCCGGTTGTTGATGTTGAACTGGATGCCGGATACCTCGATGCCGTACTTGGTGGCGATGTCCTGCACCGAATCCATGCTCATCGGCATCCGGGGTCCGCGCCCCTTGCCACGTACCCGGCTGAGGTCATCAGGGTTGGGGTCAACTCGCCTCAGTCGGCCCAGTGCCTGCTTGAGTTTGTCGATGAGGTCGCCGAGGCGGCGGAGCTCGGGCAGCAACCTTCGCAGGCTGGCCAGCAACCCGCGCAGCAGTCGCGCGATCCGTGCCGCCCAGGACCCCACAAGCGTGGTCACCTGTTCCACCACCAGCGGTGTGGCGAGCCCGCCGGTGACGAGCAGTTCGCCCGCGTACACGATGAGGCGGGAGACGCAGGCGGCGATGGCGTCGCGGACCAGGAGCCGGACGGCGGCGACCAGGCCGGCGGCGCCTTCGGTGGCGGCGGCGAGGGTGTCCGCACCCTGGGCGAGGCCGGTGATGGCCCGGTGCTGCTCGGCGGCCCAGGCCCGGTAGGCGGGGCCGGCGCTGCCGCCCCAGCCGGCGACCTCGGTGCGGACGGCGTGGGTCAGCTCGGCGGCGTCCGCGCGGAGCGAGGCGGCGACGTTGCGCCAGGTCTGGGCGTGCGCGGTGATCTGCGCGGGGTCACCGGCGAGCCAGCCCAGGGCCTCGCTGAGCGGCTTGACGTGTTCGACCAGCCAGGCGATGCCGTACTGGAGCAGCGCGCCGACCGGGTCGGAGACGAGCGCGAGGGCGTCCAGGCCGGCGCTGACCACGCCGAGGCTGCCGTCGATCCAGCTGCCGGTGCGGATGCCCTGCGCGATGAGTTCGATGTCCTCGCAGATCCAGATCCCGGCCCAGGCGCTGGGGTCGGCGGGTGCCGCCGTGGCGACCAGCGGATTGCCGGTCACCGGCGGTCCCGTACCCGGTCGAGTTGTCGGGCGGCGCGGGCGTCGGCGGCCCGGTAGCCGTCGGCGCCCGACCGCAGCTTCCCGGCGGTGTCCCGGACCGACCCGGCGGCGGTGCCGACGCTGTCGACAAGCGTCCGCTGGAGGCCGTCGAGCAGCGCCGGCACGATCGCGCAGAGCTGCCCGTACGCGCCGGCGTCGAGCCGGACATGTTGGCCGGCCCGGCGCGCGGTGTCGAGGCTGTCGGCGCAGCGGTCGAGGTGGGCGGCGTGCGCGGTCAGGTCGTCCGGGTCGACCCGGATCCCGTCACCGGTGGGCATCCGGCGTGCCCTGGCCGGGGTCGAGCCGCTGCCGGTGCGACTCGATGATCGCCCGGGCGGTCGGGTCGTCGGCGCCGAGGACCCGGGTGGTGGCCTCGGTGAGCTGCCGCAGCAGGTCGGCGCGGGCCGCGCGGGTGGTCGCCATGATCTGCTGGGCGGTGTGGGCGGCGGAGTGCCGCCGGGTCTGTTCGTCCAGCCGCAGGCCGACCAGCAGGCCGGTGGGGTCGACGGTGACCTCGATCGTCCGGTCGGGGCTGCGGGCGGTGCCGGTCAGGGCCTGCGCCTGGGCGGCGAGGGTCTTCGCCTGCTCCGCGCGGTGGGCGAACGACGACTCCCACCCGTCGAGCCGGCGTCCCGCCGCGTCCAGCGCCGCCTCGTCCGCCCACATCCGACCCTCCCCAGGGGACGTCGACGACCATCGGCCGCCGGGATCACCGACACGGTAGCAAGCGGTGACGCACCGCCACGTCCCCGCCGCCGCCCATGGGTGACGGTGGCCCAGCTCACCGTCGCCGCCGCGCCCAGGCGTCGCGCCGGCCCGGCCCGGGTGCGTAGAGTTCCCGGGTCGGGCCGGCGGTCGGCCCCGGGCGTGAGGGCGGGACGATAGCGGGCATGACGGTGGACAACGGCGGACAACCAGGGCGCGACGCCGACGCCCCCGGTGTCGACCAGGACGAGTTGGCGGTCGCGCTGCGCGTCTTCGCGGCGTTGGAGGCGCTGCCCAGCGACCACCCGGACGTGGTGCGGGTGCAGCGGGCCACCGCCCGGCTGTTCAAGATGGTGAAGCAGCGGCGACGCGAGGAGCGGCGGGAAACCGTCCTGGCCCACGACCGGGCGGTGACCGCGGCCACCGCCACGGGTGCCCCGGGTCGCATCGACGACGAGACCAAGGGCATCCCGCTCGCCTCGCCGACCGCAGGCGACATCGCCGGCACCCTGATCAACCCGCGCGGCTGTTACATCTGCAAGACCCGCTACCGCGAGGTCGACGCGTTCTACCACCAGCTCTGCCCCGCCTGCGCCACCCTCAACCGGGAGCGCCGCGACGCGCGGTGCGACCTGACCGGGCGGCGGGCGCTGCTCACCGGGGGCCGGGCCAAGATCGGCATGTACATCGCGCTGCGCCTGTTGCGCGACGGCGCGCACACCACGATCACCACCCGGTTCCCGCACGACGCGGTCCGCCGGTTCACCGCCATGCCCGACAGCGCCGACTGGCTGCACCGGCTGCGGGTCGTCGGCATCGACCTGCGCGACCCCGCCCAGGTGGTGGCGCTTGCCGACTCGGTCGCCGAGCAGGGCCCGCTGGACATCCTGATCAACAACGCCGCGCAGACGGTACGCCGCACCCCCGGCGCGTACGCCCACCTGGTCGCCGCCGAGACGGCGGCGCTGCCCGAGGGGCCGCTGCCTGAGCTGCTCACCTTCACCGGTGGCCGGGGCGTCACCCTGGCGCTGCCGGACGGCTCGCTGCCGGCCGCCACCATCGCCCCGCACGCCCTCACCGCGCTGGCGCTGACCGGCCGGTCCGCCACGCCGGAGCGGATCGCCGCCGCCACCGCCGTCGACGCCGGTGGGCTCGCCCCCGACCTGGGTGACACCAACAGCTGGGTGCAGCGGGTGCACGAGGTCGACCCGGTCGAGCTGCTCGAGGTGCAGCTGTGCAACGTGACCGCCCCGTTCGTGCTGGTCAGTCGGCTCCGGCCGGCACTGGCCGCCGCCCCGGCCGGGCGGTCGTACGTGGTGAACGTCTCGGCGATGGAGGGGCAGTTCGCCCGGGGCTACAAGGGGGCGGGGCACCCGCACACCAACATGGCCAAGGCGGCGCTGAACATGCTCACCCGCACCAGCGCCGAGGACATGCGTGCCGACGGCATCCTGATGACGAGCGTCGACACCGGCTGGATCACCGACGAGCGCCCGCACCCGACGAAGATGCGCCTCGCCGACGAGGGTTTCCATGCCCCGCTGGACCTGGTCGACGGGGCGGCCCGGGTGTACGACCCGATCGTCCGGGGCGAGCAGGGCGAGGAACTGTACGGCTGCTTCCTCAAGGACTACGCGCCCTGCGCCTGGTGACCGGCGTCGGGTAGCCCGTGGGCGGGGCCGCGACGCAGTCGGCCGACGGCGGATCAGCCCTGGGCGGTGGCCGACGGGGGAGCGCTGCCGCCCTGCGGCGCCTCACCGGCCATCAGCCGGGCGATCTCCGCCCGGTCGGCCGCCGACGGCAGCCCCCACTGCGGTTGGTAGCCGTAGACCTCCCGCAGCGGCCGGGCCGAGGTGCGGCCGTCGAGGATCTCGACCGCGTCGGTGTCGATCAGCCCCGGATGCTCGACCCCGCACGCCTCGGCGACCTTCACCAGGTCCCGGCGCAGGGTGCCGAGGTAGTTCGCCGCCCGTACCGACTTGCGGGCCGGGTCCAGGCCCCGGGCCAGCCAGGCGTTCTGGGTGGCGACGCCGGTCGGGCAGGTGTCGGTGTGGCACTTCTGCGCCTGGATGCAGCCGATCGCCAGCATCGCCTCCCGGCCCACGTTGACCAGGTCGCAGCCGAGCGCGAACGCCACCACCGCGTTGTCCGGCAGGCCCAGCTTGCCCGCGCCGACGAACACCGTCTGCTCGTGCAGCCCCCGCTCGGCGAAGGTGCGGTAGACCCGGGCGAAGCCCTGCTGGAACGGCAGCGACACCGAGTCGGTGAAGATCAGCGGCGCGGCGCCGGTGCCGCCCTCGCCGCCGTCGACGGTGACGAAGTCGACGCCCCGGCCGGTGTCCCGCATCAGCGTGGTCAGCTCTTCCCAGAACCCGAGGTCACCGACGGCGGACTTGATGCCGACCGGCAACCCGGTCTCGGCGGCCAGCAGCTCCACCCAGTCGAGCAGGCTGTCGCAGTCGGAGAACTCGGCGTGCCGCGACGGGCTCACGCAGTCCTCCCCCTGCACGATGCCCCGGGTGGCGGCGATCTCGGCCGAGACCTTCGCCCCGGGCAGCAGCCCGCCCAGGCTGGGCTTCGCACCCTGGCTGAGCTTGATCTCCAGAGCCCGCACCGGGGCACCGGCGACCAGGTCACGCAGCCGGGCGAGGTCGAACCGGCCCCGGGCGTCCCGGCAGCCGAAGTACGCCGTACCGAGCTGGAAGACCAGCTCACCGCCCCGGCGGTGGTACGGCGACAATCCGCCCTCGCCGGTGTTCTGCAGGCAGCCGGCCAGCGCGGCCCCCTGGTTCAGGGCGCTCACCGCGTTGCCGGACAACGATCCGAAGCTCATCCCGGAGATGTTGACCACCGATCCCGGGCGGAACGCCCTGGCCCGCCCGCGTGCCCCGCCGAGCACCTTCGCCGCCGGCAGCCGTACGTCGTGCCCGGCGGTCGGCACCGACGACGGGACGGTCCGGGCGAACGTGCGGTGCTTGATGATCGGGTAGCCGGGGCTGCGTTCGATGTCGTTGTCGGTGCCGAAGCCGAAGTAGTTGTTCTCCTGCTTGGCCGAGGCGTAGATCCAGCGCCGCTGGTCCCGGGTGAACGGCCGCTCCTCGTCGTTGCCGGCGACGATGTACTGCCGCAGCTCCGGCCCGATCGACTCCAGCAGGTAGCGGGCCCGTCCCACCAGCGGGAAGTTGCGCAGCAGCGCGTGGTCGCGCTGGAGGACGTCGCGGGCGGCGAGGCCGGCGACGGCGGCGGCGATCACGGGTACGGTGCGGCGGGCCCACGTCATGCCGGCCACTCTCCCCGTTGCCGCCGCCGCCCAAACGGGCCGCCCGTGTGGCGCGCGGATCAGTGGTGGCGGAACGACTGCCGGACGACCCCGCCGACCAGGGCGCACCAGGTGCCGGTGGTGACCGTGCCGGTGCGGGGCAGGCCGTGCAACGCCTGGATGTCCTGGACGGCCCGGCGGGTGGCGTGGTCGTATCCGCCGGTGACGGTGACCTCGGCGTAGCCCTTCCAGTTCAGGATGAACTGCACCGCCTGCACCGGCAGGCCGGTGGCGTGCCGGTCCAGTTCCGGGGCCAGGGTCTCCCAGGTGGGGGCGGTCAGGGTGGCGTCGACGTCGACCGGGATGCCGTTGCGGGCCTGCCAGTCGGCGATCGCGGCGATGGTGGCGGCGTCGAAGGTGCTGTTCGGGGTGACCGGGTAGCCCCGGTAGGCCAGCAGGTACTGGGCGACCTGGACGGCGGGGGAGCTGACGAAGCGCCACAGGTCCGGCCAGCGGCGGGCCGGCACGTCGGCCGGTCGGGTGCCGAGCTTGCGGAAGACCTCCCGACGTACGCCGGGGAAGAGCCGGTAGAACTGCGCGCCGGGGCAGAGGGTGGTGCGGAAGTCCCAGTGGCCGAAGATGTCGTGGGCGTGCAGCCCGTACTGCCGGCAGATGGTGGTGCAGAGCCTGACCAGCGAGTCGAGCAGGTCCTGCGGCGGGGTGTCGGTGACGTAGGTGCCCTCGTTCTCGATGCCGATGGCCCGGCCGTTCTCGCCGGGGCAGTGCGCCGAGACCATCTGCCGGTCGCCGGCCCGCAGGCGGTCCAGGCTGCCGTGCCGTCCTTCCAGCACGTACCCGCCCCGGCTGACGGTGAAGTGCTGACCGGTGTCGGACCACCCGTTGCCGTCCATGTGCAGGTCCTGGCAGTCGTGGGCCAGTTTGACCGCCTGTTCCCGGGAGTGGTCGGTGACGTTCGGGAAGGCCATGTGGTGCACGATGATCTTGTTGGTCGGGATCGTGCTGACCGACAGCGGGTCGGCCGGCGGCCGGGCGTCCCACTCGTCGCAGCCGATGATCCAGTCCAGATCCGGGCCGGGGGCTGCCCGGGCGGCGGCCGGCAGGGCCAGGTCGGACCCGACGACCGCGACGGTGGCCGCGCCGAGGCCGGCCCGCAGCAGGGTACGACGGTCGAGGGCGGGGCGTGCGTCGGGCATGTCGGGCTCCTCGGCGACCGGCAGCGGCACTGCCGACAGATGTGAAAACTAGCTCCAACGGTTGCGCTTGAGATGGAGGATATTGCCACCACGGTGGTCGGCGCTAGGGGGCGGCATCGATCGTTGCCGCACTGCCTGTCGCACAGCGGCCGGCTGTTCAGCCGGCGGCGGCGAAGTGGTCGAGGGCGGCCAGTACGTGCCGCCGGGTCGCCGCCGTGCCGAAGTGGCCCGCCTCCTCGACCAGGTGCAACTGTGAACCCGGCCAGGCCCGGTGCAGCTCCCAGGCGGTGACCGGCGGGCTGCCCAGGTCGACCCGGCCGTGGATCAGCACGCCCGGTATCCCGGCCAGCCGACCCGCGTGCCGGATCAGCTCGCCCTCGGCCAGCCACGCCCCGTGCGAGAAGTAGCGGGCGCAGATCCGGACCATGGCGGTCCGGTCCGCCGACGGCCGGTCACCGTACGGGGTGCCCACCCCCTCGGCGGAGACCGCGGCGTCCTCCCAGGCGCACCAGTCCAGCACGGCGCGCTCCCGTACCGCCGGGTCCGGGTCCTCCACCAGCCGGGCGTACGCGCCCACCACGTCGTCGTCCGGGCCGACGCCGCCACCGGAGAGGAACCGTTCCCACTCGCGGGGGAAGTACCTGCCGACGCCCCGGTAGAGCCAGTCGATCTCCGACCGGCGGGTGGTGGTGACGGCGGCGATGACGATCCCGGACACCCGCGCCGGGTGCCGCTGCGCGTACGCCAGCAGCAGCGTCGAGCCCCACGAGACGCCGTAGAGCAACCAGCTGTCGACGCCGAGGTGTTCGCGGAGCCGCTCCATGTCGGCGATCAGGTGGGCGGTGGTGTTGTGGCGCAGGTCGGTCGCCGGGTCGCTGGCATGCGGGGTGCTGCGCCCACAGTTGCGCTGGTCGAAGAGGACCACCCGGTAACGGGCCGGGTCGAAGGACCGCCTGGCCCACGGGCCGCTGCCCGAACCCGGTCCACCGTGGACGAACAGCGCGGGCCGCCCGGCCGGGTTGCCGGACACCTCCCAGTAGACCCGGTTGCCGTCGCCGACGTCGAGCATGCCGTGGTCGTACGGCTCGATCGGCGGGTACCGCTCGTCCATCGGTGTCCTCCCGGGGCCGGCTGTGGCGGGGTCACCACGTTACGGCCTCTGCCCGCCCCTGCCCGCCCCTCCCGACGACACCCGGTGACCGGAACTAATCTCCGGGGGCGGACGTCCGGACGCGAGGAAACAACCATTGCGCCGATGGACCGCAGCTCGCACCGGGTAAGAATGATCAGTGTGACCTGTGACCAGTCCCGGTGGACCGGAAGGGCCGGCGGGTGACCGGCGACTGGCGGCTGTCCGGCTACACCCCGGTGCGTCAACTCGGCGTGGGCGCGTCCGGCCAGGTGCTGCTCGCCACCCACGACGCCACCGGCACCCCGGTCGCCATCCGCTACCTGCCCGGCACCCTCGCCGACGACGCCGCCTTCCGGCTGGCCTTCCGGGAGCAGGCGCGGCTGCTCGTCGAGGTGGACGATCCGCACGTCTGCCGGCTCTACGAGTACGCCGAGTCGCGCTCCGGCGCGGCGGTCGTGCTGGAACTGGTCAACGGGCCGACCCTGCGTCATCTGCTGCGCGCGCACGGGCCCGTCGGACCGGAGGCCGCGCTCTGCGTCCTCAAGGGCTCGCTCGCCGGGCTCGCCGCCGCGCACGCCCGGGGCGTCGTGCACCGCGACCACCGGCCGGAGAACGTCCTCGTCGGCGTCGACGGGTGGACCAAGCTCACCGACTTCGGCATCACCCCGCCGGCCGCCGGCACCCGTCGCCACCTGGCCCCGGAGCAGTGGACGGGCGCCCCCGCCGAACCGGCCGGCGACATCTACGCCGCCACCGCGACCTTCTTCGAGTGCCTGACCGGTCGGCCCCCCTACGACGGGCAGGACGCGGCCACCCTGCGCGCGCAGCACGCCACCGCACCGGTCCCGACCGACCCGACCCCCGCACCGGTGCACGACCTGCTCCGCCACGGGTTGGCCTGGTGCCCGGCCGACCGGCCACAGCCCGCCGAGATCTTTCTCGCCGAACTGGAACACACCGCCGCCCGCTCGTACGGCGGCGACTGGGAGCAGCGGGGCCGGCACCAACTGGCCCAGCGGGTCGCGCTGCTCACCGCGTACCTCCCCTTCCCCGACGGCGTCCCCGTTCCCGCCACCGTCGCCGTCGCGGCCGAACCCCGCGCCGCCTTCCGGCGCGGCGGCACCCGCAGCGCCCTGGTCGGGGTGGGCCTGACCGCAGTCCTGCTGACCGGCGTCGTCGGGGTGACCTACGCCGCCCGCCGACCCGGGCCGCTCACCCTCGCCGACGGTGCCGCCGTGCCGGGGGCGACCGCCGCCGCCACCCGCAGCCCGGCCCCGCTCGCCGCCGCGCCGGCGATCACCGTCGTGCCACCGGAGCCGAGCCGCAGTCCCACGCCGGCGGCGACCACCACCGGCCCGCGGCCCACCGCCGCCGCGCCCCGGTCCGCCGCCGCGACCACCACCCGGGTACGCACCCCGGGCCCGACGCCACCGACGACGGCGATCAGCCCGCTGCTGCCCTCCGACGTGTTCGCGCCGACGGTGTCGGCCCTGGACACCAGCGCGGCCACCGTGGAGCCGAAGGGCTGCCCGGCCGGCGTCACGTCGACCACTGTCACCGCCACGGTGGTCGACGACCGGGCCGGCGGCGACCTGCTCCGGGTGGTTTTCCGTTACACCCTCGACGGGGCCACCCGTACCGTCACCATGGACCAGATCGGCCCGGAGGCCTTCCGGGGCACCCTCGGTGACCTGCCGGTGCCTCAGGCGGTGACCAGGATCCCGGTCGAGGTGATCGCCGTCGACGACGCCGGAAACGCCTCGGCGCCCGCCGGCCCGGTCGTGGTGTCGCTGCTGCCGACCTGTACGTCGGGCTGACCGGCCCTGGTTTCCGGCGTCCCGGCCGAGGGTAGCTTCGGGGGTCGACCGAGCTGACGGTGGAGGACCACGGATGACAGACAACTTCGGCGATGCGGCGGGCGACGCCCTCCGGGCGGTACTGCTCTTCCTGCCCAAGGCGGTCGCCTTCGTGGCGATCCTGGTGGCGGGCTGGCTGATCGCCAAGGCCGTTCGCAAGATCGTCGACAAGGTGCTGGAACGGGTGCACTTCGACCGGGCCGTCGAGCGCGGCGGCATCAAGACCGCCCTGGCCCGGTCCCGCTACGACGCCAGCGACATCGTCGCCAAGCTCTCCTACTACGGCGTGCTGCTGGTGACCCTCCAGCTCGCCTTCGGCATCTGGGGCCCCAACCCGATCTCCGACCTCATCGCCGGGGTGATCGCCTGGCTGCCCCGGGCGTTCGTCGCGATCGTCATCGTGGTCGTCACCGCCGCGATCGCCAACGCGGTCAAGGACATCATCAGCAGCGCGCTCGGCGGCCTGTCCTACGGCCGGGTGCTCGCCAACATCGCCTCGGTGTTCATCCTCGGGCTCGGGGTGATCGCCGCGCTCAACCAGATCGGCGTCGCCACCGCGGTCACCACGCCGGTGCTCGTCGCCGTCCTCGCCACCGTCGGCGGCATCCTCGTCGTCGGGGTCGGCGGCGGTCTGATCCGCCCGATGCAGGCCCGCTGGGAGTCCTGGCTGACCCGGGCCGAGCAGGAGTCCCGCACCATCGCCACCCACGCCCGCGCCTACCAGGCGGGCCGGCGCGACGTCGAGGCCCGGCTGAGCCCGGCACCGGCGGCCGACCCCACCCCGCCGGTGCCGGCCGCCGCCGCGCCCACCCCGGCGGCCCCACTGGACGACGACGCCGAGCGCACCCAGGTGGTGTCCCGCCCCGACGAGGCGGAGCGCACCCAGGTCCTGCCGCGTGCCGACGAGGCCGAGCAGACCCAGGTGGTGTCCCGTCCCGCCGACCGGGACGCCACCGGGGCGTCCGACAGCCCGCCGACCGCTGTGGTGCCGCGTCAGGCCGGGCCGGTGGACGGATCCACCGCCGACAGCGAGGCCACCATGGTCATTCCACCGATGGACCCCGAACCGCCCCGGCGCTGACCGGGCGTACGGCGGCGGGGCGGAACCGGACCAGGTCCCGCCCCGCCGCCGTACGCGTTCCGCCGGGGCCGCGCCCCGCCCCCGGCCGGGCTAGCATCGGCAGATGACCTGGCGATGTTGATCCGGCACTGAAGGCCGAAACCGTGGGCCGCCACGGACGCCGTACCTCCCGCGTCCGTGCCGTCCCGTGGAAAGGCCCTGATGATCCTCACCTCCACGCGGGTGTCCGACCCCCGCGTCCGCCGGCTGTCGACCACGCTCTACTGCTACCTGTTCCTCAGCGACTTCGTGCTGATCTATCCGGTGTACGTCCTGCTCTTCGGCGCCACCGGCCTCACCGTCGGGCAGATCTCCGCGCTCTTCGTGATCTGGTCGGTGACCGGCATCGTGCTGGAGGTGCCGTCCGGGGCCTGGGCCGACAGCGTCTCCCGACGGCTGCTGCTCTGCCTCGCGCCGCTGCTCGCCGGGGCCTGCTTCGCGCTCTGGGTGCTGGTCGCCTCGTGGTGGGCGTTCGCGCTCGGCTTCGTCCTCTGGGGGGCCGGTGGCGCGCTCGGCTCCGGCGCCCTGGAGGCATTGGTCCACACCGAACTCGACCGGCTCGGTGCGGCCGGCCGGTACGCCCGCACCATGGGTCGGGGCCGGACGGCCGGGGTGCTCGGCATGCTCGCCTCGATCGGCCTGGCCGGGCCGGTCCTCGCCGTCGGTGGCTACCTGGCGGTCGGGGCGGCCAGCGTGCTGTCCGGGGTGCTCGCCGCGGCCGTGGCCACCCGGTTTCCGGAACACCGCCGCGACGACACCGCACCACCGCCACCAACCGGCGCATCGGTCGTACCGTTCGGCGAGCCGCTGGCCCTACCGCCGGTCGACGGCGCGGAGGCCGAACCGGGCTGGTGGGGGAGCCTGCGCGCCGGCCTGGCCGAGGCGCGCGCCGACCGGCGGGTCCGGTCGGCCGTGCTGCTCGTCCCGGCGGTGACGGCGGTCTGGGGCGCCCTCGACGAGTACACCCCGTTGCTGGCCCACGACATCGGCGTCCCGGCGGCCACGGTGCCGCTGCTGCTCCTGCCGGTCTGGGTCGGGATGACCGTCGGCGGTCTGCTCGCCCCGGCGGCGGAGCGACTGACCACCCCCGGCTATGCCGCGCTGCTCGTCGTGGCCGCGGTCGCCCTGGTCGCCGGGGCCGTCGTCCGACATCCAGGTGGTTTCGTGCTGCTCGGCGTCGCGTTCTGCGCCCTGCAACTCGCCACCGTGCTGGCCGACGCCCGGTTGCAGGCACGGATCACCGGGCCGGGGCGGGCCACCGTCACGTCGGTCGCCGGGATGGGCACCGACCTGGCCATGATCGGCGCGTACGGCGGGTACGCGCTGGTCGCCGCCACCGGCGGGCACGCCACGGCGTTCGCGGCGGCGGCCGTGCCGTACCTGCTTGTCGCCGGTGCGCTGGTGGTGTCGGGTCAGGACGGCAGCGCGTCGAGGTAGACCCAGTTGCCGTCCTCCCGGACGAACCGGCTGTGCTCGTCCACCGTCCCGGGCTGCCCGGCGTCCCGGTAGTGGGCGCGGAACGCCACCGTTCCGGTGCTGTCCAGCAGGCCACCCCGGGTGCTGTCGACGATCTCCAGTCGGGTCCAACGCTGGGCGGGGTCGAGTCGCAGCCGGGCCGGCCGGGTGCGGGAGTGCCAGCTGCGCAGCAGGTAGTCGGGGTCGCCGACGGCGAAGGCGCTGAACCTCGACCGCATCAGCGCCTCCGCCGTGCCGGCCGTACCATCGCCCCGGTGCAGTGGCCCGCAGCAGTCGGCGTACGGCAGGCCGGTGCCGCAGGGGCAGGACCGCTGGGTGCCGCCGTTCCGGCGGGATGCAGGTTTCGCCACCCGTCCATCCTGCCGGACACCCCGCAACCGGCGAACCGGGCCGGCCCCGTGGTGGGGGTCGGCCCGGTTCGGTGTTCGGGGTCAGGAGGTGTAGCCGCGGGTGGCGATCCAGTCGGCGAGGTTGTCGACGGTGATCCGGTAGGCGGCGGTGTCGGGGTTGGCGGAGTCGGCGATGGTGACGGTCTTTGCGTTGTCGTGGTAGCCGACGACGCTGATGTAGTGGCCGCCTTCGAAGGAGTGGGTGTTGCCGTCGGTGTCGGTGGCGGTGCCGGCGATGTTGGCGACTACGGCGCGGCCGTCGTCGATGGTGTGGACGATGTCGGCGCGTAGTTCGTGGGTCTGCTTGTCGTTGGCCTTCGAGTTGCGGATTTCGGTGCTTTCGTAGGCGTTGCGGCCGGTTTCCTTGTTGAGGACGGGGGTGATGTCGTTGATGCTGTTGGTGCCGTCTTCGGTGGTGCGCATTTCTTTGGCCATGGCGTCGACGTCGATGTTCTTGCCTTGGACGGACAGGGCGTTGCGGGTGGCGGCGGGGCCGCAGTAGTAGAAGTTGGGCTGTGCCTGGTAGTCGACCTTCAGTTCGCGTTCGCCGTTGGGCTTGTGGTCGGTCTGCGCCGACGCGGTGGGGGTGGCGGCGTGGGCGGTGTGGGTGGCGGTGAGGGGGCCGGCGATGGCGCCGGTGGTGAGGGCGAGGCCGGCGGTGGTGAGGGCGGTCTTGCGGATCAGATCGGTACGCATGGTGGCGTGCTCCTCTGGTCGGGGGTGCCGTGGGTGCCCAGGGGGGTGGGCGGCCTGCGGGGGTAAGGGGGGATGGCCCGGCGGTCGGGGGGACCTGCTTCGGGTGTCCGAGGGGGTGTAACCAACCCGGTGGGGACCGCATTCCGTGGTCGGGGTTCCGGGGGCCGTCTCCCGGGGGCGGGAGAGTGGCGGTGGTATGCCAGGTACAACGCCGCGGCCCCGGCGGCGATTCCGCCGTGGGGGTGGCCCCGGCCACGGGACACCGGGCCCGGAACCGGACGCGCCGGTGGTCACCACACCACCGCCCGGCGGCGGAATCGGACACCGGCGGCGGGCACCCGTCCCCAGGATCACCGCCCCAACCGGGGCCGCCTGGACGAGTGGCCGGTGGACCGCGCCGCCGTCCGCCCACGGGACGACACCGCCGCCGCCCCGACCGACCCCGTGCGGGGTCGAAACGGACATTCGGCGCGATGGGGCGGAGTCGCCCCGGCCGCAGGGTCAGAACCGGCCGGCAGGGTCAGAGCCAGCCGGAGCGGCGGAACATCCGGTGCAGGGTGAACGCCGCCGTCGCCATCAACGCCAGCGCGGCCGGGTAGCCGTACCGCCAGGACAGTTCGGGCATCCGGGCGAAGTTCATCCCGTAGACGCCGGCCACCGCGGTCTGGGTGGCGGCGATCGCCGCCCACGCCGCGATCTTGCGCATGTCGTTGTTCTGGTCGACCGCGAGCTGGGTCAGTCGGGACTGGAGGATCGAGTTGAGCAGCTCGTCGTAGGAGGTGATCCGGTCGACGGCCCGGGTCAACCGGCCCTCCACGTCGACGTACCAGCGGCGCAGCCCCGCAGGCGGGCCGCCGTCCGGGCCGGCGATCAGGGCGCGCAGCGGCTCCTGCAGGGGCAGCACCGCCCGCTTGAACTCCACCAACTCTCGTTTGAGCTGGTAGATCTGCTGGATGTCGGCGTTGCGGTCGGGGGCGAAGACGCTCTCCTCGACCCGTTCCAGGTCCTGCTCGAGGTGGGCGGCGACCTCCAGGTAGAGGTCGACCATCCGGGCGGTCACCGCGTACGCCACCGCCCACGGGCCCTCGGCGAGCAGTGACGGGCGGCCCTGGATCTCATGGCGGACCGGCGCGAGGGCGCCGGAGGCGCCGTGCCGGACGGTGACCACGAACCGGTCGCCGAGCAGCACCATCACGTCACCGGTGTCCACCACCTCGGAGGTCGCGGTCAGCTCGCCCTGGGCGACGTAGGCGGCGGTGCGCAGCACCAGCAGGGTGACCGGGCCGTGTCGTTGCACGGTGGGCCGGTGCCCGTCGGCGAGGGCCTGTGCGACGGTCAGCTCGTCGAGGCCGAAGACCTGCCCGACGGCGGCGAGCACCGCCGCGCCCGGGTCGTGCAGACCCAACCAGACGAACGTGTTGCGGCTGCGCCGGGCCCGGGCGTACGCGTCGGCGTAGTGCGGCCGGCCGGTCTCCCGGCGGCCGTTGACATAGACCGCGCAGTCGACGACGGCATCGGGGTTGACCCGTGGGGTGCGGCCGGTGGCGGTCTCCCCGGCCTGTCGGCGCAGCCGGCCGACCAGGGTGTGGAGCCGGGGACCGAGCAGGGTCGTCAGCGCTCGCCGCTCCACCGCGTACCTCCGCCTCGCCGCCCGTCCGCCGGCCCACCGTAGTAGGCCGGCGCGACAGTGGTGCGGTCGGGCGACTGTCAGCCGACGGCGGTGGCCCGCACGACGATGTTGTCGGAGTAGTCGCGGGACCGTTCGTCGAACCGCCCTCCGCAGGTCACCAGGCGCAACGCCGGCCCCGGTCCGCCCGGACCATAGACCAACGCGGTGGGAAAACTCCGCTTCGGGTACGTACCGACCCCGTCGACTGCGAAGTTCACCGCCCGCCCGTCGGCGCGGGTGACCCGGACGGTGTCGCCGGGGCGCAACCGCCCGAGGTCGAAGAAGACCGCCGGCCCGTCCCGGGTGTCGACGTGCCCGACGACGACGGCGTTGCCCGCCTCGCCGGGGCTGACCCCGGGCCGGTACCAGCCGGCGACGGTGGGGCGGTCCAGTGGCGGCACCTCGAGGGTGCCGTTCGGGTCACCTGCCACCGGCACCAGTTCGGCGTGTACGCCGATGGTCGGGATGTCGATGCGTACCGGGGTGGAACGGGGCAGCGCCGGGATCGGGGAGCGGCTGCCGTTGCCGCCGCTGACGTCGATGCTCGGCTGGGGTGGCCCGACCGGACCGATGGTCAGGCCGGCGGCGATCAGGGCGATCCCGGCGGTGCCGCTGACCGTGACCGCCGTGACGGCGGTACGGGTCCGGACCGCCCATTCGCGTACGCCCATCGCCCGTCCTCCCCGACGTCCGATGTGATCGGGTGCCCGCACCGGTCCGCACCGGCGCGGGCACCCGTCCCAGGGATGGTGTCCTCGTCGTCGGCACCGCGGTCGCCGTGCCGGTCGGGCCGGTCTCGGCCGGGTCGCCGGGTGCGGTCGCGTCCTCAGCCGACGGTGGTCACCGCTCGGCGGCGGCGACGCAGCAGCACGGTGGCGCCGAGCGCGGCTGCCCCGGCGAGCGCGCCCCCGGCGGCCAGCAGGCCGGTGTTGTCGGCGCCGCCGCCCCCACCCGCGGGTGCCGCGCCGATCGGCGTGACGGCGAAGGTGGCGCTGCCGGCGGAGCTGTCGTCTCCACAGGTGGCGGCGACGGTGTAGGTGCCCAGGGTGAAGCCGGCGGTGAAGAGTTCGGCGCTCAGTCCGCCACCTGCGGCGGCGGTGGTGGAGCGCACGTTCTGGTCCCGGTCCGGGCCGGTGACGTGAAAGAGCACGTCACCCGCTTTGGGGTTGCAGGTGGTCGCGGTGAGCACCACCGTCCCGCCGACCGGCGTGGAGGCCGGCGACACCGTGGTGTCCGCGAGTGCGGCCGTCGGGAGCAGGAGCGTGCCGAGTCCCACGCCGAGCGCCGTCGATACGAGAACCTTCTGTGCCTTCATACGCGTCTTCCCTCACTTTTCGTCCGCTGTCTGCGTGGGACGTCGTTCGGGTGGCCAACTCCGTAACTAGCACCGGTGTGCCCAACACTAGGAGGGTTGGCCCCTCGTGCCGGGCAAAATGAGAAATCTTCGTTGCCGTCACGTGTTTTCCCCCGCGCCGCAGAGCGGCGGAAATGCCGGGACAGTGCGGACACCTGACCCCCCGACCCACAACCCAGCCTCCTAGGATGCCCTAGCGGGTGTGACCCACCGCGCACGACTTCACCGCATCAACCCGAGGAAGTCGCCGGCCGTCTCCCACCCTTGGGGCAGGAGACGGCCGGCGGTCAGCGGCGGCGGGCCTGGAGGGTGTAGGTCTGGGGGAGTCGCCACGGGCGTTCGGTCAGCCGCCACTCGCCGTGCGCGTCGCGGACCTGCCGCCCCGGCAGCGCGTCCCAGGGGGCGCTGTCGTGTTCGCGCAGCATGGTCAGCTCCAGCCCGGCGTCGAGCAGGGCGGTGACCACCTCGCCGAGACCGTGGTTCCACTCGTGCGTGGTGTTGTGCGTGAAGGTCGCCTCGGTGCTCACGTAGGTGCCGCCCTCGTCCCAGACCACCGGCTCGGCGCGCTCGAAGTACGGGTGGTCGACCACCAGCAGGCCGTCCGGGCGGGTCTCGTCGAGGGCCCACAGCATCGGGTGTCCCTCGCGCAGGAACAGCCGCCCGCCGGGACGCAGCAGGGCGGCGATCACCCCGGCCCAGCGGCGGATGTCCGGCAGCCAGCACAGCGCGCCGATGCCGGTGTACACCAGGTCGAAACCGCTGGTGCCGAGGACGTCGGGCGCGTCGTAGACGTCGGCCTGGACGAAGTCGACGGCCGCGCCGGTGCGGTCGGCCAGCGACCGGGCCTGCGCGAGGGAAGCACCGGAGAAGTCCAGCCCGGTCATCCGCGCGCCGAGCCGGTGCAGCGACACGGTGTCGGTGCCGATGTGGCACTGCAGGTGCACGCCGCGCAGCCCGGCCACGTCACCGAGGCGGGGCAGGTCGAACCGGACCACCTCACTGAGGTGGTCCGGTTCGGCGGCGAAGCGGTCCACGGCGTAGTCCGGCGAGGCGGCGTGGGCGGCGGCCCGGTCGTCCCAGCTGGCCCGGTTGAGGGTGCGGTAGTCGGTGCCGGGCCGACTGTGGCTCGTGTCGTCATTGTCAGTCACCGGCTGACGGTGGCAGATGTCGGTGGCACGCTCAACGGCAATTCGGCGGCCGAGCGGGTGCGCCAACTCGCTCAGCTGCACGTGTGCACCGCGTGCCGGGGGTCCACCGGCAGCGGTCCGCCCGCCACGCTGGTTCCCCGATCGTCGGCGCTGGTCGTCCGGTCGCACCGAACCTACGTGTCGCCGGGGGAGCGCCGGTGGCCGGTCCGGCTCAGGCCCCCGTCGGGTCGGTCACCCAGCCGGCGATCAGCACCAGGCCGGTGGGGTGGTGCACGGCGAGGAAACCGAACGGCCGGTCGACGTCGAAGCGCACCCGCCGTCGGCGGACGGTGGCGCGGGGTGGTGCGCCACCGGCCCGCATGGCGGCGGCGGTGACGGCTGCGGCGCGGAAGCCGGTGGCGGTGAACTCGGCCCGTGCGCTCTGCCGGGCGTCGGACACCGACAGCTGAGGGCTGATGTCGGGGAAGTGGTCGCCGTCGCGTCCGGCGGTGACCAGGCCGAACAGGTCGGCGTGGTCGAGGAGGTCGTGGTCGCCGGTGACGGTGAAGCCGACGGTACGCACCAGCAGCTCGGGCCGGTCGTCGTACCCCTCGACGGTGTCCTCGGTGATGCCCGGTCCGGCGGGTGCGGGCAGGGTCGCGGGGTGGTCGAGCGCGCCGAGGGCGGCCGGGAGCACCCGGGCGGCCGGCTGCCCGGCCGGGCCGAGGGCGAGCAGCACGTCGACGTCGGCGTTCCCGGCGACGGTCAGCAGGCTGATCGGGCCGGCGGGGGTGTCGGCCACCCGCAGCGCGGCCGGGTCGCCGCCGGGCCGGTGCAGTCCGGCCAGTGGGCGGTCCTGCCACGGTCCGGTCGTCGGCTGGCAGCGGTCCGGCCGGAACGGGGTGGCCCAGTCGACCAGCACGGTCAGCGCGTTCGCCAGCACCAGCGCGGTGCCCGGCCCGACCTGGACCGGCATCCGGTCGACCAGGCCGTCGGTGCGTTCCCGTGCCCACCGGTCGAGCCGTGGCTGGTCGACCGCCGGGTCGCCGGTCAGCTCGCCCCGGGTCGAGCCGTCCAGTTCGGCGAGCCACCGCCGGCCCAGCGGCAGGCCGGCGCGGGACCAGAAGCCGGTTGCCAGCCGGGTGCCGGGGGAGTCGACGGGGGTGGCCGGGGTGGGGGCGACGGCCTGCAACTCGTCGCGGGCCGGGCCGGTCGCGAATCGGGCCAGCAGGGCGAGCAGCGGATACACCCCGGCGCCGGACAGGACGGTCTGCCGGTCGTCCAGTCGGGACGCCCAGCGGGCGGTGAGGGCGTTGGCGGACGGGCTCATGGGGCGGCACGGTACCCGGGCTGCCCCGGCAGGTGGGGTGGGGTCCGTGCCGTCGCCGGCCGGTGGTGTGACAGCGTGGCCGGGTGAACTCCCGCGTACCGGTCGATGTCGGCCTGGCCGTCGTCGGTGGTGGCGGGGCCGGGTCGCTGGTCCTCGCCGCGCTGGCCCGGCAGGAGCTGCCGGGGCTGCGGGTGGCCGTGGTGGACCCGGTGCGCAAGCGCGGTCAGGATCGCACCTGGGCGTTCTGGGGTGCCCCCGGTGGTGACCTGGAGCCGATGCTCAGTGCCAGCTGGTCGCGGGTGGAGGTGACCACCCCGGCCACCGCCCGGGTGCTGGAGCTGACCCCGTTGCGGTACGCGATGCTGCGTTCCGCGCCGGTGTACGAGCGGGCCGCCGAGGCGGAGCGGCGGCTCGGTGCGATCCGGCTCGACGCGGCGGTGGGGGCGCTCGACGACGACGGCGGCTCGGCGGTGACGGTCCGGGACACCGACGGGCGGGTGGTGGTGCGGGCCGGTTGGGTGCTCGACTCGCGTCCCCGCCCGCCCCGCCGGCCCGGTCGGACGGCCTGGTTGCAGCATTTCCGGGGCTGGTGGTTGGAGTCGTCGACGCCGGTGTTCGACCCGGGGCGGGCGGTGCTGATGGACTTCCGCACCCCGCAGCCGGCCCGGGGGGTCTCGTTCGGCTACGTGTTGCCGGTCAGCGACCGGTACGCCCTGGTGGAGTACACCGAGTTCTCCCCGACGGTGCTCGACGACGCGGGGTACGACGCCGGGTTGCGCGGTTACGCGGGGTTGCTCGGGTTGGACCTGGCCGAGCTGCGGGTGCGGGAGGTGGAGGACGGGGTGATCCCGATGACCGATGCGCCGTTCGACGCCCGGCCCTCGCCCCGGGTGGTCCGGCTGGGCACCGCCGGTGGGGCGACCCGCCCGTCGACCGGGTTCACCTTCTCCGCCATGCACCGGCAGGCCGGGCAGGTCGCCGCCGCGCTCGCGGCCGGTCGGCCGCCGGTGCCCCGGCCGGCGTACCCGGGGCGGCACCGGTGGATGGACGCGGTGGCGTTGCGGGCGTGGGATTCCGGTGCGGTAGGTGGTCCGGAGTTCTTCGACCGGCTCTTCGACCGCAACCCGGCGTCGCGGGTGCTGCGTTTCCTCGATGGGGCGACGAGCCCGCTGGAGGATCTGGCGGTGATGCGGTCCAGTCCGTTGCTGCCGATGACGTCGGCGGTGGTCGGTGACGCCGCCGGCCGGTTGCGGGCCCGGTTGTCCCGTCGCTGAGCGGGTTGCCGGGCCGGTCAGGTCGTGGCGCGGACGGTGTCGCGGATCAGCGCCCGCAGGCCCTCCATCGGGTCGCCGTCGTTCGCGCCGAGCCGGTTGCGGGTCGCCGCCACGGTCAGGCCCAGTTCCGGGTACGCGTAGGCGAGGCTGCCGCCGCTGCCGGCGGTGCCGAACGATCCGTCGTCGTCGACCGCGTAGCCGAGGCCGTACGCCGTCTCCTGGCCGAACACCCATTCGACGCCCCGGACGGCCACCGCGCCGAGCTGGCGCAGCCGGTCGGCGGAGACCAGGCGTACCCCGTCGACCTCGCCGATGAGCGCGGCGTACATCCGGGCGGCGGCGCGGGCGGTGAGGGTGCCCACGGCGGGCACGTCGGCGCGCAGCACGTCCGGTCGGCTGCCGATGGCGGCGTCGGGGCGTACGGCGGGTGGGGCGACGGCGTCGAAGTGCGGCAGGTGGGTGGAGGCGAACTCCATCAGGTCGGCCAGGCCGTTGTCCTCCAGGGTGGCCAGCCGGGGCAGGTCCGCCTCGGGTACCCCGAAGAACAGCTCCCCGGGTACGCCCAGCGGGGCGGCCACGTCCTCGGCCAGCACTGTGGAGATCCGGCGGCCGGTGACCCGACGGACCACCTCGCCGACCAGCCAGCCGTACGTCCACGCGTGGTAGGCGACCTGTTCGCCGGGCGCCCAGCGGGGCACCGCGTCGGCGATCAGCGCGCACATCGCGTCCCAGTCGGTGAAGTCGGCCGGGGTGGTGTCGGCGGGCAGGGCCGGCACCCCGGCGGTGTGGGTGAGTACGTGCCGCAGTGTGACGGCGTGCTTGCCGTGCCGGGCGAACTCGGGCCAGACGTCGGCGAGGCGCAGGTCGTAGTCGAGCTGGCCCGCTTCGGCGAGGACGTGCACGACGGTGCTGGTCAGGCCCTTGCCGGTGGAGACGCTGAAGATCGGGGTGTCGGCGGTCAACGGCCGTCCGGTGGCGGTGTCGGCGGTGCCGGCGGTCTCGTCGACGATCAGGCGACCGTGCCGGTAGGCCGCCACCTGCACGCCCGCCTCCCGGCCCGAGTCGACCAGGTCGTCGATGGTCCTGCGTACCCGGGCCCGCAGGCCGTCCGTGCCGTCGGTCATGGTCGCCGACTCTGCCAGAACCGGTGCCGGCTCCGCCGCCGGTTTTCGGTGCGGGTCCGTGGGTGCCGGGGCGCTGGTCCTGGTCGGTGGGCACCGGTGTGGTGGCGGGTGCCGTGTGTCCGGTGTGCATCGGTACCGGTAGGTTCGGCGGCATGGTGGACGCGGCGGCCGACAGGGTCGTGGAGATCTGGACCGACGGGGCGTGCAGCGGGAACCCGGGGCCTGGTGGGTGGGGTGTGCTGCTGCGCTACGGCGGGCACGAGCGGGAGCTGTGCGGTGGCGAGGCCACCCCGACCACCAACAACCGGATGGAGCTGACCGCCGCGATCGAGGCGTTGGAGGCGCTGACCAGGCCGGCGACCGTGCGGCTGCACACCGACAGCACGTACGTCCGAAACGGCATCACCGGGTGGTTGGCGTCGTGGAAGCGCAACGGCTGGCGTACCGCCGCGAAGCAGCCGGTGAAGAACGCCGACCTGTGGCAGCGGTTGGAGGCGGCGTGCGCCCGGCACGAGGTGAGCTGGCACTGGGTGAAGGGGCACAACGGTCATCCGGAGAACGAGCGCGCCGACGCGCTTGCCAACCGGGGGATGACCGAGGCGCGCTCGGCGGTCGGCACGCCCCGCTGAGCGCTACCGATGCCGCACTCCGGCTCCGGTGTCGTCGGTCGTTGGTGGGTCGGGTCATTCGGTGGGTGGGTTGGCCGCTTCCTCCTCGGCGGGGTCACCCGCACCGGAGACCGCGTCCACGTCGTAGCCGGCGCGGCTGGTGTCCCGGGCCGACAGGTGCTCCTCGGCCGGCAGGTCGGCGAAGTCGTCGCCGGTGTCCCCGCCGCCGCCCAGCGACTCGCCCGGCGGGCGCAGCGACGCCTCGTACGCCGGTACGCCGTCCGGTTCGTCGGTGTCGGCCAGGTCGGTACGTGGTTGCTCCGTCATAGCCGTCTTCGTGCCCACCAGGCTGCCCGGCAAACCCGCCGTACCGTGGGTTCAGCGGCGGGGGCGGCGACTGCGGCGGGTGGTGCCGGCGGTGCGGGTGGCGGGTGGCCGGATCGGCGTGAGGGTCAGCCCGGTCCAGTGCCCGGGGTGCCGCAGCGTCGGCGGGAGGGCGGTGCGCCGGTCGCCGCGGGCCGCCTCGAGTTGAGACTGGTGCAGGAAGAGGGTGCTCGACAGGTCCGCCCCGCGCAGGTCCGCCCCGCGCAGGTCGACGCCGGTGACGTCGGCCCGGCGCAGGTCCGCCCCGCGCAGGTCGGCGCCGACCAGGCGGGCCCCGCGCAGGTTCGCCCCGACCAGGTCCGCGCCGCGCAGGTCGGCGCCGAGCAGCATCGCGCCCCGGTGGTCGGCCCCGGCGGTGCCGGCGCGGGCGGCCTCGCTCGCGGCCGAGAGCAGCGGATTGATCCGGTCCCGGTGGGCGTCCACGTCGACCGTGGGCAGTTCCCCGGGGGTGCCGGCGGCCATGATGTCGGTGTCGTCGCGGGCGGCGCGCAGCTGGTCGCGCAGCGGGCCGGCCGGGGTGAGGGCCAGCGCTTCGGTGAGGTACCAGAGCAGTTCGTGCAGGGGCCGGGCGACGGCGAACGCGGCGAACATGCCGGCGGCGGTGGCCGGGTCGTCGCGCCAGTCCCGCCCCGGGTAGGTGACCTGGCTGACCCGCTGGCCGGCGCCGAAGCAGTCGAACACGACGCAGCCGGGGTAGCCGCGGTCGCGCAGTTCGTCGTGGATGCCGCACCGGGAGTCGGTGCGCAGGTTCGGGCAGGGGCGGCCGGCGGGTTTGTGCTGGGCGAAGTCGGCGGAGGCGGCGAAGGCCGGGGCGACGCAGCACAGCCCGACGCAGCGGGCGCAGTCGCCGCGCAGCTCGATGGTTTCCGCCATGCTGCCTGGTTTCTCCCTGCCTCGACTGTCGTGCCGGCTGATCGGACGCGCCGACGACCCGACCGGGCAGGGCCGAGCCGGGCCTGGACCATTGTCCCTCGGGCGGCACCCCTGCCGGCGGTCGGGGCGGGCACCGGTCGCCCGCCCGGAGCGGTCGGCCATGCGCACGCCTGCCGGCCCGACCTGCCGGGGCGGGTCGGGCGGGTCGGGGTGCCCGCCGGGCCGGGCCGGGAGGGCACACGGCACGCGTCCTCACCGAGGGTGGGATATGGTCCGGGTCACCGCCTCGGACCCGGGAGATGCGATGGCCGACCACGTCGACGTGCTCATCGTCGGCGCCGGGCTGTCCGGGGTCGGTGCGGCCTGTCACCTGCGGCGCGACTGCCCCGACAAGACGTACGCGGTGGTCGAGGCCCGCGACGCGATCGGTGGCACCTGGGACCTGTTCCGCTACCCGGGCATCCGCTCCGATTCGGACATGTTCACCCTCGGCTACTCGTTCGCGCCGTGGACCGACCCGAAGGCCATCGCCGACGGCGACGCCGTGCGCCGCTACGTCCGCGACACCGCCCGGCGGTACGGCGTCGAGGAGCACATCCGGTTCCGTCACCGGGTGTCGCGTGCCGAGTGGGACGGCACCACCGCCCGGTGGACGGTGCACGTCCGACGCGACGACACCGCCGAGGACGTGGTGCTGACCTGTGACTTTCTCTTCGCCTGCACGGGCTACTACCGGTACGACGCCGGGTACACCCCGGACTTCCCGGGCGTCGAGCGGTTCGCGGGGCGGGTGGTGCACCCGCAGCACTGGCCCGCCGACCTCGACCACTCCGGTCGGCGGGTGGTGGTGATCGGCAGCGGCGCCACCGCGGTGACCCTGGTGCCGGCGTTGGCGCAGCGGGCCGGGCACGTCACCATGCTCCAGCGGTCGCCCACGTACGTGATCGCGTTGCCGGCCCGCGACCGGGTGGCCGACGTGCTGCGCCGCCGGTTGCCCGCCCGGCTGGCATACCGGCTGGTACGCGGGAAGAACGTGTTGTTCGGCATGGTCAACTACCAGCTCAGCCGGCGGGCACCGAAGCTGGTGCGGTCGTTCCTGCGGCGGGCGGCCAAGGGGCGCCTGCCGGTCGGTTACGACGTGGACCGGCACTTCTCGCCCCGCTACGACCCCTGGGACCAGCGGCTCTGCGTGGCACCCGACGGGGACCTGTTCGCGGCCCTGGCGTCCGGCAGTGCCTCGGTGGTGACCGACACCGTCGACACGTTCACCCCCGACGGCGTCCGGCTCGGCTCCGGCGTCGAACTGCCCGCCGACGTGGTGGTCACCGCCACCGGGCTGCAACTGCTGGCCCTCGGCGGGATGACCCTCACCGTGGACGGGGTCGACGTCGACCTCGGCGCGACGGTGGCGTACAAGGGCATGATGCTCTCCGGGGTGCCGAACTTCGCGTTGACCATCGGTTACACCAACGCCTCCTGGACGTTGAAGGCCGACCTGGTCGCCAGCTACGTCTGCCGGTTGCTGCGTCATCTGGACGCCACCGGTCAGCAGGTCGTCACCCCGGTCGCGCCCGCCGACGGCGAGCTGTCGCCGATCATCGACCTGCGTTCCGGGTACGTGTTGCGCAGTGTGGACACGCTGCCCAGACAGGGCCCCCGGGCACCTTGGCGGCTTTATCAGAACTATCCCCGGGACGTCCTGCTGATGAAACACGGCCGGCTCGACGACGCGGGGGTGCGCTTCTCCCGGGCGACCGCCGACGCCCCGGTCGGCTGAGCCGTCCCCGACTTCCGACCGTCCCTTCACACCGCAACGATCGTCCCTTCACGCAGCAAGGAGGCCGCGTGCGTAGCTTCGACTTCACCGCCGGGACCGCCGTGGTCACCGGTGCCGCCAGCGGAATCGGCGAGGCGCTCGCCCACGGGCTGGCCCGGCGCGGCAGCGACCTGGTCCTGCTCGACCGAGACGGTGACCGGCTCGACGCGGTGGCTGCCGCGATCCGTGCCGCCCACCCCGGTCGTCGGGTCGACACCCACCTGGTCGACCTGGCCGACCTGTGCACCACCGCCCGGGTGGCCGAGGAGATCCGGGCCCGGCATCCCCGGATCCGGCTGCTTGTCAACAATGCCGGGGTGGCCCTCGGTGGCCGGTTCGACCAGGTCACCATGGACGAGTTCCACTGGGTCGTCGACGTCAACTTCCGGGCGCCGGTGCAGCTCACCCACGCCCTGTTGCCGGCGTTGCGGGCCGAGCCCGGCGCGCACCTGGTCAACGTGTCCAGCCTGTTCGGGCTGATCGCCCCGGCCGGGCAGACCGCCTACGCGGCAAGCAAGTTCGCCGTCCGTGGCTTCACCGAGGCGCTGCGGCACGAGTTGACCGACGACGGCATCGGGGTGACCTCGGTGCACCCCGGCGGGGTGGCCACCCGGATCGCCCGTAACGCCCGGGTCGGCAGCGGGATGGCCCGTGAGGAGTTCGAGACCGCGCGGCGGCAGTTCGAGAAGCTGCTGTTCATCCCGCCCGCGCGGGCCGCCGAGGTGATCCTGCGTGGGGTGGAACGTCGTCGCGCCCGGGTGCTGATCGGCTGGTCGGCGAAGCTGCCCGATCTGCTGGCCCGGGTGGCGCCGGGCTCGTACGGCCGGCTGCTCGCCGCCGGGATCCGCGTCGCGGCCGGTGCGGCCCGGCATACCCCGGCCACCCGCGCCCCGGCCGCCGCCGAGCTGCCGGCCGGGGAACTGCCGGCCGGGGAGATCGCCTGACCGCACCCGGGGTGCCGGGGAATGCCCGGCCCCCCGGGATCAGGGCGGGTTGCTGCCCCGCTTCTCCTCCTGCGCCAGCACCGCCTCCCGGCGGTCCGGGTCGTCCCGGGCGGCCAGTTCGGCGGCGAGCCGGGGGTCGGCCACCAGCTTCTCCCGGTTACGGTGCAGGAACGCGGCGAAACCCCCGGTGTACGGGCAGGCGAGGTCGCCGAGTTCCCGGTCGGGCCGGTAGCGGCAGTCGGTGCAGTAGTCGCTGATCTCGTCGATGTACCGCCCGTCCACCGCGTACGGGCGGGTGTCCACCCGGGCCAGGTCGGCGTACTGACTCATGCCGATCACTGTGGTGTTCATCACCCAGTCGACGCCGTCGACGAAGCTGCGTTGGAACCAGTCGGCCAGCTCGGTCGGCCGCCAGCCGCGCTGCAACGCGTGGTTGCCGAGCACCAGCAGCCGTTGGGCGTGGTGCACCCAGGCCCGGTCCCGGACCCCGGCGAGCACGTCGGCGAGGCAGCGGGCCTCCACCGCGTCGGCGTCGAGGTCGACGAACCACTGCGGCAGGGACTCGGTCGCGGCCAACCAGCCGGTGCCCCGGTAGGGCGGCTCGACGTACCAGTAGAGCTGCCAGAGGAACTCCCGCCAGCCGAGCAGGCCCCGGACGAACGCCTCCACCGAGGCCGAGGGGGCCTCGCCGGCCCGCCAGGCCGCCTCCGCCCGGTGCAGGGCCACCGCCGGGTCGAGCAACCCGAGGTTGAACGAGGAGGAGAGCATCCCGTGCGCCAGGACCGGGTCGTCGGCGCTCATCACGTCGCCGTAGCGGCCGAACGCGGGCAACCGGTAGCGCAGGAAGTGCGCCAGCCGCTCCTCGGCCTCGGTGTGGCTGGCCGGATGGGTGCGGGGGGCGTCGCGACCGACGAACCGGACCCCGTCGCGTTCCCACCGGTCCAGGTCGGCCCGGACTCCGGCGTCGATGTCGTCCTCGACGATCGGCGGCGGGGGCGGTACGTCCAGGGTGGGTCCGCTGGTGGTGGTCGGCCGTCCGGTCGGTCCCGGGCCGGTGAGCACCCCGTGCCGGCGCTTGGCGTACCGGTAGAAGTCGACCATTCGCAGTTGCCCGCGCCGGGGCCGGTCCGCCCAGTCGGCGAAGTCGGCCAGGTCGGTGACGAAGCCGCGGGGTGGCAACATGGCCAGCCCGGGGACGGACCTGACGAAGTCGAGGGTCGCCCGGGTGCTCGGGTGGCAGACCTCGACCGGGCCGTCGACCGATGCCAGGGCCTCCCGGAACGTCCCGGTACGCAGCAGCAGCGCCCGGTCACCCAGTTCGGCGGCGCGGTGCCGTAGGGCGCTGAGGATCAGATGCGCCTTCTGCCGGTGCAGCCGCCGACGCCGGAACAGCTCGCTGACCTCGACCAGCAGCACCGGTTGCCGGTCGTCGTCGAGGAAGTGCGGCCCGAGTTGATCGGCGAGCAGCCACCGGCGGGGAGACATGGGTCGATTGTGCCCAGTCGCCCGGTCACCCCGCGTGGCGGGGTCGATCGGCGGGGTGATGATCCCCGGTGGTGGCCCGCCGGACGGGGCAGATCCGCCCACCCGCTCAGCCACTCGGGGCCCTCCGCGAGGGTCCGCCCGCAGTGGCGCGGACCACCGGCGGTGCACCCGCCGTCGCCGGTCCGCCCGCCGGGGACGCACCATTGGGGTATGACGCAGTGCGGTACGTCGATGCCGGCGGTCGTCGCGTCGACTTCCGGGTGGGCCTGCCGGCGGCGGCGAGGGTGCGGTGTCGGGGTGGGCCGGTCGCCCGGCGGGTCGGCGCGGCGGTGAACGTCCTTCCCGCATCCGGGCGTCGCCAGGCCGGTGTGGTCTGGGCAGTGGCCGTCACCGCCTACCTGGCGGCGGTGTTCCACCGCAGCTCCCTCGGGGTGACCGGAGTGGACGCCACGCACCGCTTCGGCCTCAACGCCTCCGCCCTGGCCGTGTTCTCGGTGGCCCAGCTCGCCGTGTACGCGGCCATGCAGATCCCGGTCGGGGTGCTCCTGGACCGCTACGGTTCACGTCGGTTGCTGCTGGCCGGTGGCGCGCTGATGGTCGCCGGGCAGCTCTGCTTCGCCGTCGCCACCGACGTCCGGCTCGCCGTCGCCGCCCGGGTGCTGGTGGGACTCGGCGACGCGATGACCTTCATCAGCGTGCTGCGGATCGTGGCGTACTGGTTCCCGGGCCGCCGCAATCCGCTGCTGGTGCAGCTCACCGGCACCTTCGGTCAGCTCGGTGCGATCCTCGCCGCGGTGCCGCTGGTGGCGTTGCTGCACCACGCCGGTTGGACCCCGGCGTTCCTGGTCGCCGCCGGGCTCGGGGCGACGGCGGTGCTGCTGGTGCTGGTCGCCGTCCGCGACGGCCCGCACGTCGGGCGGGACACCGTCGCCGCCCCGACCCTGTCCACCGTACGGCGGGAGCTGGTGGCCGCCTGGGCGCAGCCGGGCACCCGGCTGGGCCTGTGGTCGCACTTCGTGGCCCAGTTCTCCGGTGCGGTCTTCGCCCTGCTGTGGGGGTACCCGTTCCTGGTGCAGGGGCAGGGTCTACCGCCGACCGCCGCCGCGTCCCTGCTCACCCTGATGACCGTCGGCGCGCTGCTCGCCGGGCCGCTGGTCGCCCACCTGTGCGCCCGGCACCCGTTCCACCGGTCGGTGCTGATCTTCGCGGTGACCGGGGCCAGCGCCGGGGTGTGGGCGGTGGTGCTGGCCTGGCCCGGCCGGTCCCCGCACTGGCTGCTGGTGATCCTGGTGCTCGTGCTGGCCCTCAACGGCCCCGGCGCGGTGGTCGGGTTCGACTACGCCCGGACGTTCAATCCGGTGCACCGCATCGGCAGCGCCATCGGCATCGTCAACGTCGGCGGGTTCGTCGCCTCGATCGTGCTGGTGCTGGCGATCGGGGTGGTGCTCGACCTGACCACCCCGGCGGGTGCGAGCGCTCCACCGCTCTACGCGTTCCGTTGGGCGTTCGCCGTGCAGTACCTGCTCTGGGCGCTGGGCGCCGTTCAGGTGCTGCGTTACCGCAACGCCGCCCGCCGGCACGCCGGTCGACCCGACGGCACCGGCACCGTCCGCGTGGCGGAGCCGGGTGCGGTGGTGCGCGTACCGCCGGGGGACCGGGCCGGGGGTGGGGGCGACCGGTCGGCGGGCGGTGAGTCCGGCGGACCGGTGGGTTGGGCGGCATGATCGCGGTAGGTTCGCCCGAGGAGCGGGAACCACCCGGCCGTCGTGCCGGCAGGCAGGGAGGACACAGCGTGAGCCAGGAAGTCCGGGGCGTCATTTCACGGAGCAAGGGCGCTCCGGTCGAGGTCACCACCATCGTGGTGCCCGACCCGGGGCCCGGCGAGGCGGTGGTGCGGGTGCAGTCCTGCGGGGTCTGCCACACCGACCTGCACTATCGCGAGGGCGGCATAAACGACGACTACCCGTTCCTGCTCGGTCACGAGGCGGCCGGGGTGGTGGAGCAGGTCGGCGAGGGGGTGACCGAGGTCGCCCCCGGTGACTTCGTGGTGCTCAACTGGCGGGCGGTGTGCGGTGAGTGCCGGGCCTGCCGGCGGGGCCGCCCGTGGTACTGCTTCGACACCCACAACGCCGCCCGGAAGATGACCCTCACCGACGGCACCGAGCTGACCCCTGCCCTGGGCATCGGCTCCTTCGCGGAGAAGACGCTGGTCCACGCCGGCCAGTGCACCAAGGTCGACCCGGCGGCCCGGCCCGCCGCCGTCGGGCTGCTCGGCTGCGGGGTGATGGCGGGGCTCGGCGCGGCGATGAACACCGGGCAGGTCACCCGGGGTGACTCGGTCGCCGTCATCGGTTGCGGCGGGGTCGGTGACGCGGCGGTCGCCGGTGCCGTCCTGGCCGGGGCGACCACGATCATCGCGGTGGACACCGACGGTCGTAAGCTCGACTGGGCGCGGAAGTTCGGCGCCACCCACACCGTCGACGCCTCCGCCGAGGACGCCGTCGAGGCGATCCGGGCCGCCACCGGCGGGTTCGGTGCCGACGTGGTGATCGACGCGGTGGGCCGACCGGAGACCTGGAAGCAGGCGTTCTACGCCCGGGACCTCGCCGGCACCGTCGTCCTGGTCGGGGTGCCCACCCCGCAGATGACAGTCGACCTGCCGCTGCTGGACGTCTTCGGCCGTGGCGGCGCACTCAAGTCAAGCTGGTACGGCGACTGCCTGCCCAGCCGGGACTTCCCGCTGCTCACCCAGCTCTATCTGCAGGGCCGGCTCGACCTGGACGCCTTCGTCACCGAGGAGATCGCCCTGGACCAGGTGGAGGAGGCGTTCCGCCGGATGCACGACGGTGACGTGCTGCGTTCGGTGGTGGTGTTCCCGTGACCGCCCGGGTCGACCACGCCGTCACCTCCGGCACGTTCTCCCTCGACGGGCAGACCTTCGACGTCGACAACAACGTCTGGGTCGTCGGCGACGACTCCGAGTGCGTGGTGCTCGACGCCCCGCACGACGTCGCCGCGATCCGCCGGGCCGTCGGCGACCGCCGGGTGGTGGCGATCCTCGCCACCCATGCCCACGACGACCACGTCCGGGTCGCCCCCGAGCTGGCCAAGGTCACCGGTGCGCCGATCCTGCTGCACCCCGACGACCGGGTGCTGTGGGATCTGGTGCACCCCGGCCTGGCCCCCGACGGGGAACTGTCCGACGAGCAGGAGATCACCGTCGGCGACACCGTCCTGCGGGTGCTGCACACCCCCGGCCACAGCCCCGGCGCGTGCAGCTTCCACGCCCCGTCGCTGGGCGCGGTGTTCACCGGTGACACCCTGTTCGCCGGTGGTCCGGGGGCGACCGGCCGGTCGTACAGCGACTTCGCCACCATCGTCGAGTCGATCCGGACCCGGCTGCTCACCCTGCCGGCCGACACCGTGGTGCACACCGGGCACGGCGACGACACCACCGTCGGCGCGGAGGCCCCCCACCTGCAGGAGTGGCTGGCCCGCGGCCACTGACCGGCACCGGCCGGGCGGCATCCACCGTCGCCCGGCCCGGCGGGCCTAGGATCGTCCGGTGACCGACGACCACCGGCCCCCGGCCGTACGGCAGCTCCGCCTGGTGGTGGAGGCCGAGGACTACGACGTGGCGGTCGCCTTCTTCCGGGACGCCCTGGGCCTGCCGGAACAGGCCGCGTACTCCGGTGCCGGGGAGGCCCGGGTGGTGATCCTGGAGGCGGGCCGGGCCACCCTGGAGATCGCCAACCCGGCGCAGAAGCGGATGATCGACGACGTCGAGGTGGGCCGTCAGGTGGCCCCGAGGCTCCGGCTGGCGTTCGAGGTGGACGACGCCGCCGCCGTCACCGGCCGGCTCGTCGCCGCCGGGGCCACCGAGGTCGCGCCGCCCACCGTCACCCCCTGGCACTCGCTGAACGCGCGGCTCGACGCGCCGGCCGGCCTTCAGCTCACCCTCTTCCAGGAGTTGCGGGCCGTCGACGAGCGGTCCACCGCCGACGGCTTCGGCACCAACGGCTGACGCCGGCGCTGTTCCCTTCTCCCGGGGACCTGCCGGCCGGGTCCGCCCCCTGACCCCGCGCGGGCTGCCGCGCCACGTATGCCGGGTAGCGTCGCGCGATTCGGGTGATTTGTTCGGTATGAAACCGCAAGGGTGGCTTGCCGGTGACCCGGGCCACAGCCCGGGGCGGTGGCGGCATTTCCGGAATGACCGATACGCCCGGCGGGTTGTGTTCCCCATACGCCGGTCACCACACCCCGGCCGGCGTGGCAGTTCCCCCGAGGCCCGCTCACCCCGGAGCGCGTCGCCACGATCGAAAGGGCAACCATCGTGAAGCTGGACTTCACCCGATGGCTCCCGGCCATCGCGAAGGACCGCAGGACCGCACTGAGCATCGCCGGCGTCGCCGCCCTCGGCGGCCTGGCATTCGGCCCGGCGGCCGTGGCCGCCCCCGTCGCCAGCGCGCCCCACGAGGGGGCCCGCGCCGCGATCGACCTGGCGACCGGCAAGAGCCGGCAGGGCGTCACCGTCGAGTCCGGCCTGACCACGGGCAGCCCCACCACCGAGGTGCCGGCCGGCAAGCCGAGCACCGACGACCTCATCCCGCACGGGTTGGAGGGTGCCCAGTCCCGCGTCCCGCTGGACGACGCGCAGGTCGCCAACGCCAAGGCGATCATCGCGGAGGCCAAGCGGACCGGGGTGGGGGAGCGTGGCGCGGTGATCGGCGTGGCCACCTCCTTGCAGGAGTCGAAGCTGTACAACCTGGGGCACCTCGGCGCATACAACGACTACGACTCGCAGGGCCTGTTCCAACAGCGTCCGTCGTCGGGTTGGGGCACGCCGGAACAGATCACCGACCCGGGGTACGCCTCCCGGGCGTTCTTCGACGCGCTGAAGAACGTGCCCGGCTGGGAGGACCTGCCGCTGACCACCGCCGCGCAGACCGTGCAGGTCTCGGCCTACCCGTACGCGTACGCGCAGTGGGAGCAGCAGGCGGCGGACATCGTCCAGCAGCACTGGTGACCCGCTGAGGCGACGCCGACCGGCCGGTTCCCGCCACCGGGACCGGCCGGTCGGCGTCGACGCGTCACGCCGGGGAGTCCTCCCGGCGCAGCTTCGCCGAACCGGTGCCCACCGAGAACCCGGCGGCCCAGCGGCTCGCGCTGTCGGCCCGGGTCCGGTCGAGCAGGTGGTACCAGTCCATCCGGCAGCGCTGCGGGGTCACCTCCAGCACGCCGTAGCCGTGCCCGTCCAGCTCCGTCCACTTCACGTGCGGGTTTGTCGACCGCAGCAGGGTCGCCCCGAGCAGGCTCAGCCCGTTGCCCGCCGGCAGCCCGAGGACGTCGTCGAGGTTGTCGCTGGTCACCGAGGGCACCACGAACTCGGCGGCGGCCGGGTTGGTCAACCCGGTCGACCGGGTGGTCACCTCGTTGGCCCACGAGGTGTGGATGTCGCCGGTGAGGAAGACCACGTCCCGCGTTCCGGTCGCCCGCAGGTGGTCGACCAACCGGTCACGGTCGGCGTTGTAGCCGTCCCACTGGTCGGGGTTGAGCACCGCCCCGTTCTGCGGGATGCCCAGCAGCTCGCCCAGCGGACCGAGCAGCCACGCCGGCAGCGAGCCGACGTCGACCCGGGCCATCATCACCGGGTTGCCGACCAGCTTCCACTGCGCCGTCGAGGTGGCCAGCCCGTCTTTGAGCCAGCGCAACTGGGCCTCGCCGGTGATGGTGCGGGTCGGGTCGTCCACCGCCGTGCCGGTGGCCTGCTGCGACCGGTACGACCGCAGGTCCAGCATGGACAGCTCGGCGAGCCTGCCGTAGCGCAACCGCCGGTAGATCGCCCCGTCCGCGCCGATCCGCACCGGCATCCACTCCTGGTAGGCCTGCCGGGCGGCGGCCACCCGGTCCGACCAGGTGCCCTCGGTGCCCGGGGTGTGGTTCTCCGCCCCGCCGGACCAGGCGTCGTTGGCCACCTCGTGGTCGTCCCAGGTGATCACCCAGGGCAGTGCGGCGTGCAGGGCCTGCAGGCTCGGGTCGGTCTTGTAGAGCCCGTGCCGGATCCGGTAGTCGGCCAGGGTCAGCGTCTCGTGCGTCGGCGCGACCGGGCGGACCACCGTGCCGCCGGCGTCGAACTCGCCGGTGCCGTACTCGTAGAGGTAGTCGCCGAGGTGCACGACCAGGTTGAGGTCGCCCCGGTCGGCCAGCCGCCGGTAGGCGGCGAAGTGCCCGGCCTCCCAGTTCGCGCAGGACACCACGCCCAACCGCAGCCGGTCGATCGCCGCGTCGACCGGAGGGGCGGTCATCGTCCGGCCGGTCGGCGACCACCCGTCGCCGTGGCCGAACCGGTACCAGTACGTCGTCGCCGGGGCCAGCCCGGTCACCACCACCTTGACGGTGTGGTCGTGGGCCGGGCCGGTCGGCGTCACGCCCTGGGTGGCCACCGTGGTGAAGTCGGGGTCGGTGGCGACCTGCCAGCGGACGTCGACGTCCGGGCCGAGCCCGGAGCCGGGCACCGCCTCCGGCACGGGGGTGACCCGGGTCCAGAGCAGGATGCCGTCCGGCAGCGGGTCGCCCGAGGCGACCCCGTGTCGGAACGCGCCTGCCGCCGCGTGGGCGGGACCGCTCGCGGCCAGGGTGGAGCCGGCGAGTACGGCGGTGCCGGCGGACGCACCGGCGAGGCGCAGCAGGGTACGACGGTCGAGGGTGTTCGTCATGGTCTATGTGTCTACCGGTTGCTGCGCTCCGTCCGCAGCCCCGTACGGTGAGTGTTCGCCGACGGTTCCCCTGCGGTTGGCGGTGGACGGCCCGCTCAGCGGCGGTGGGCGGCACGGTGGTTGAGGGCGATGTCGACCACCGCGGCGACCAGGGCCAGCGTGACGATGCCGATGGCCAGCAGCAGGGAGTGCCGGAACGCGGCCGACCACTGGCCGTCGGTGCTGGCCAGCGAGGAGAAGAACAGCGCGCCGACGGCGGCGATGCCGGCGGCCGAGCCGATCCGCTGCCCGGTCTGCAACATCCCGGCGGCGCTGCCCGCCTGCGGCACCGGCACCTCGGAGAGGGTCAACGTCTGGTTCGGGGTGATCACCAGACCGCTGCCGAGCCCGGCGAACAGCAGCGGCACCGCGGTGAGCAGCGGGATCGAGCCGTGCGGGTTGCCGCGCAGCACGAAGACCACCCCGGCCAGCCCGACCAGCACCAGGACCAGCCCGATGGCGACCAGCGGGCGGCCGAACCGGGTGACCAGCCGGCCGCCGAGGGCGGCGGCGAGCGCCGAACCGAGGGCGAACGGGGTGATCGCCAGGCCGGCGGTCAGCGCCCGGTAGCCCAGGCCGTTCTGCAGGTAGAGGGTGAAGATGAAGAAGATCGCGGTGAACCCGCCGAAGTAGATGAGCGCGATCACCGCGCCGATGGTGTAGGACCGCAACCGGAAAAGCCCCAGGTCGAACAGGGGTGTCCGGGTGCGTCCGTAGTGGCGTTCCCACAGGCCGAAGGCGGCCAGCAGGGCCAGCCCGGCCGGGATCAGCGCCCACTTCCATACGCTGGCCCACTGTTCCCGCTGCACCAGGGGCAGCAGCAGGAACGTCACGCCGACCCCGAGCAGCAGCACCCCGACCGGGTCGAGCCGGTGCCGGTCGAGCCGGCCGGCGGCCCGGGTGGGCAGCAGCCGCCAGCCGAGCAGCACCGCGACCACCCCCACCGGCACGTTGACGAAGAACACCCACCGCCAGCCGTGGTCCTCACCGCCGAGCTGGATGAGCAGGCCGCCCAGCAGCGGGCCGACGGCGGTGGAGATGCCGATGGTCGCGCCGAGCAGGCCGAACGCGCGGCCCCGCTCCGCGCCCCGGAACAGTTGCTGGATCAGGCCGGTCACCTGGGGGTTGACCACCCCGGCGGCGACGCCCTGGAGCAGTCGGGCGGCGACCAGCCAACCGGGGGACTGGGCGAGCCCGGCCAGCGCGCTGGTGACGGTGAACAGGGCGACCCCGACCACGAAGGCGTTGCGCCGGCCCCGGGCGTCGCCGAACCGACCGGCGGGCACCAGGACCAGCCCGAAGGTCAGCGCGTACCCGGACAGCACCCACTGCAGGTCGCTCGGGCTGGCCTGCAACGACCGGTCCATCGAAGGGATGGCGACGTTGACGATGCTGACGTCCAGCAGCGTCATGAACGCCGCGACCAGACCGACCCCGAGGGCCTGCCAACGGCGTCGGTCGTCCGGCGAGTTCACCACGGCACGGCGGTCGGGCGTGTCGTGGCTCTCGGGTGTGGCATCGCGGTCGGGCATGGACCGATGATCGGGCATGCCGCAGCGCTACCCGGCGACCGACGGGGCAAACCGCCGATCGGGCCGGCTGCGGGGCGGGGCGGACCGGCGCTCACGCCGGCTGGCGGGCGCACCAGCGGGGGCCGAAGTCCAGCCCGGCCAGTGGCGAGTCCTCCCGGTGCAGCAGACCCTTCTCGGTGAGCAGACGCAGCGGGGCGTGCACGTCCTGCTCGGTCAGCCCGGCCTCCTCGGCGATCAGGTCCGGGTACGGCACCTGACCGCGCGTCTCCAGCACGGTCACCGCCTCGTAGACGCGTACCTCGGCCTCCGACAGACGTACCTGCTGCATGGTCCCCTCCTTGCGGTGGCCCGGCCGACCGGTCGGGTGGCCCGGCTTACCCGCTGGTGGCCCGACAATGCCTGCCGGGTGGGCCTGCCGGATGGGCCTGTGGGCGGGCCGGTGCCCTAGGCTGGCCGGCATGATCAGCTGGGATCTCGTCGTCGTCGGCGCCGGGCCGGCCGGGCTCAGCGCGGCCCGGGAGGCCGCGACGGCCGGCGTGCGGACGCTGGTGCTGGACCGGGCCGTGCACCCCCGCTACAAGACCTGCGGAGGCGGCCTGATCGGCACCTCGCTGTCGGCGGTGGCGGGCCGGATCGAGGTGCCCGCGCACGACCGGGTCGACCGGGTGACCTTCACCCGGGACGGGCGGCGGGGCTTCACCCGACGGCACGGCACACCGCTGGTGACCATGGTGCGCCGCGACGAGTTCGACGACCGGCTGCGCGCGGCGGCGGTGTCCGCCGGGGCCGAGGTCCGTGGGGGCGTCGCCGTCCGCGCCCTCGACCAGGACCCCGACGGGGTACGCGTACGGCTGGCCGACGGCACCGCCGTGACCGCCCGTACGGTGATCGGGGCGGACGGCTCCGCCGGGGTGACCGCCCGGCACGTGGGGGTCCGCTACGGTCAGGTGGACCTGGGCCTGGAACGGGAGCTTCCGGTGTCACCGGCGCAGGCGGCCCGGTGGCGGGGACGGCTGCTGTTGGACTGGGGCCCGTTCCCCGGCGCGTACGGCTGGGTCTTCCCCAAGGGCGACCGGCTCACCGTCGGCGTGATCGGCGCCCGGGGTGAGGGCGACCGGACCCGGGCCTACCTGCGGGACCTCCTCGACCGGCTGGGCCTGGCCGGGGTGACCGCCGAGCACGACTCCGGGCACCTGACCCGCTGCCGGGTCGACGACGCGCCGCTGCGGCACGGCCGGGTGCTGGTGGCCGGGGACGCCGCCGGCCTGCTGGAGCCGTGGACCCGGGAGGGGATCAGCTACGCCCTGCGCTCCGGGACGCTGGCCGGTGCGGCGGTAGCCGCCGGTGACCTGGACCGCTACCCCCGGGACGTGCACGAGCGCCTGGTGCCGTCGATGCGCGCCGGCCGTCGGTTGCTGGAGATCTTCGCCCGTCGCCCCGAGGTGTGCCACGCCTTCCTGGCTACCCCGGTCGGCTGGGCGATGTTCGTCCGCTTCTGCCAGGGCCGGTCGAGTTTCGACCGGACCCTGGACCGGGGGTCGGTGCGGGCGGCGCTGGCCCTGCTGGACCGGCTGGCCAGCCGGCGCGCCCACCTCGCCGGCCGCTGACCCCGACCGCCCGGCGGGGCCACCGACGTCAGGGCACGATCACCGCACGGCCGTGGATGTCGCCGGCCCGCAGCAGGTCGTACGCCTCCGGGGCGCGGTCCAGTGGAAAGGTCTGCACGTCGGCGGTGAGCAGCCCGGCCCGACCGAGGGCGATCACCTCCTGGAGTTCCGCCCGGGTGCCCCAGAACGGGACCTCGACGCTGGTCTCCAGCGGCACCGTGGGCGGTTCGTCGGCGACCGGCCGCACCGGCAGGGTGCCGCCGGCCAGCCCCACCAGCAGCAGCCGCCCGCCGGTGGCGACGACGTTGCGGGCGGTGGTGAGGGTGGCGTCCGCCCCGACGCAGTCGACGACCACGTCGGCGCCGTCCGGTGCGGGGCCGACGAGTTCCCGGATCCGGTCGACAGTGTCCGGGCCGGCCGGCAGCACGTGGTGCGCGCCCACCCGGGTCGCCAGGTCCAGGGCGGCGACGTCGCTGTCCACCGCGATGATCCGCACGGCGGTGGTCGCGGCCAGGATCTGCACCGCCATGTGCCCCAGCCCGCCGATGCCGATCACCACGCAGGACGTCCCGGGCCGCAGTGCCGGCCGGGCCAGCTCGATCGCGTGGTACGGGGTCAGCCCGGCGTCGGTCAGCGGCGCCGCCTGTGTCAACTCCAGGTCGCCGACGGGCAGCAGCCGGGAGGCGGGCACCAGCACGTGCTCGGCCAGCCCACCGTCACGGCTGAGCCCGACGCCACCGACCGGCACCTTCCGGCACTGGTTCTCCCGGCCACGCAGGCAGCCCCGACAGGAGCCGCAGCCGATGATCCCGTAGACGGCCACCCGGTCCCCGGCGGACCACCCGGTGATCCCGTCGCCGACGGTGTCCACGGTGCCGGCGATCTCGTGCCCGAGGGTGAGCGGGGTGGGGAAGGTCCCCGGCGGGGCGTCGAGGATGTGCAGGTCGGAGTGGCAGGCCCCGACCGCGCCGACGCGTACCCGCACCTCACCGGGGCCGGGCGTGGGGGTCGGGACCTCGACCTGTTCGAGCACCCCGGGAGCGGTCATCCGTACCGCGCGCATGGTCTCGTCCTCTCGTCGCCGACGGTTTCGCGCGCTTACCCCTCCCACCGGCCTTGATGCCGGGCGCACACTACGAGTCATGAGCGAACCCACCGCACCGTTCACCGACGAGCAGCACGCGTTCCTGCGGCACGTGCGCTTCGGCGAGCTGCCGCCGCCGGTACGCCCCGAGGACCGGGGGGCGTCGACCGAGACCGAGCCACCCCGCTTCAGTCCCGACCCGACCCCCGGCCAGTACGAGCAGGACTCGCGCGCGGGCGGCTGATCGGGCGACGGACCGGGCCGGGTGGGCGCGGCACCCACCCGGCCCGGCCGCCCGTGCGCTCAGAAGACCGGCACGCCGGCGCGGACCAGCCGCCAGTTCGGCACGAAGAAGTCGGCCGGGTCGATCGTCCCCTTCGCCTGCGCCCAGTCGATGAGGAGCTGGCGGATCTCCTGCTGCGCGTTGTACACCTGCGTCTTGACGATGCCGGGGAAGTTGCCGCCGCCGCTGCGCCGGTAGTTGTTCACCGCGACGACGAACCGGGCGTCGGCGGCGACCGGGGTGTCGGTGCCCGGCAGCACCAGCCGGGTGATCCGCTGGCCGACCGGCCGGGAGACGTCGATGTCGTAGTCGAGCCCCGAGATCACGTCGTAGTTGTAGTCCGGGACCGCCGGGTCGCTGACGGTCGCCGGGTCGACCGGCGCGCCGACCGGCAGGGTGGTGAAGTACTTCGCCGAGAACTCCAGGTACGCCTTCACCTCGGCGCCGGTGAGCACCACCGCCTCCAGGGTGTTGTCGTAGACGTACAACCCGGCGACGTCCCGGATGCGCACGTCGCCCTGCGGGAAGACGGCGGTACGGCTGAACGGCGCGGCGATCGACAGCACCGGCAGCGACCCGTACGCGCCGCCGGCGAGGGCGGCGGTGACCACCTCGGTCTGGACGTGGTTGATGAAGTCCAGGATCGGGGTGTCCCGGTAGCGGGATTCGGCGGCGGACAGCTCCTGCGCGGACCGGGCGACCACCGTGTTGACGTAGCCGACCGTCTTGGCGTGCTGGCCCCGGACGGCGGCGAGCACCCGGGGGTCCTCGGCCACCGTGTTGGTGTCGAGCATGGTGGCGCCCTTGCCGACGACCTTCCAGCGGCCCCGCTCCCGGGTCAGGGTGAAGTCCATCCGGGTCAGCCGCTGGCCCCACTTCGACGGTTCGGCGGTGAGGACCTGTGCCCCGGTGGCGGTGTTGGTGACGAACTTCTGCACCACCTCGTTGTGCGCGTGGCCGAAGAGGATCGCGTCGATGCCGGGGACCTGCTGGGCGATCAGCGCCACCGGGTTCTCGTTGGGCAGTTCCGGGCCGTAGCTGGAGGTGCCGCTGTCGCCACCGTGGGCGGAGACGACGACCAGGTCCGCGCCCCGGGCCCGCATGATCGGCACCCATGTGGCGGCGGTCTCCACCATGCCCGGGAAGACCAGCCTGCCCTCGACGTTGCCCCTGTCCCAGATGGCCACCCCGGGGTTGGTCAGGCCGAGGATGCCCACCGTCAGCGTCGGCGCTCCGGGCCCGCCGAGCCGCACCCGCTTGAGCACGTACGGCCGGAACGCCGGCTTGCCGGTCTTCGCGTTCACCGCGTTCGCGGCCAGCGCGGGGAAGCCCAGCTGGTCGATCCAGGTCGCCAGCAGCGGCAACCCGTAGTTGAACTCGTGGTTGCCGAGGGTGACCGCGTCGTACCGGAGGATGTTCATGGCGCGGGCCATCGGGTGCGTCTCGCCGGTGACGGTGATCGGCTCCTGCTTGGCGTAGTACGTGGCCAGCGGGGTGCCCTGGATGGTGTCGCCGGCGTCGAGGACCAGGGTGGCCCGGCCCCGGCGCTCGGCGCGGATCTGGTTGACCAGGGTGGCCAGCTTGGCGATGCCGACGTCGTTGTGCCTGCTGTCGTCGAACTCGGCGTCGCGGTAGTAGTCCCAGTTGTAGACGTTGCCGTGGGTGTCCGAGGTGCCCAGCACGGTCAGGTCCCAGGTCCGCGGCCCCTTCGGGGGCTTCCGTTCGGCCGCGCGGGCGGGTTCGCCGGCGATCAGCGGGGCGGTCGCCGCAGCGGCGGCGACGGCCAGCACCTGGCGGCGCGAGGCGTCGGGGAAGGAGGTCATGAGGGTGCCCTTCGATGGGGGTGGATGCGCCTCGTGGGCGCCGCTGCGCACCATAACGACAAGCGGCCGCTCCTGCCACAGTGGCCGGAACTGTTCACCGCGCCGACCCCGCAGGCCACCTTCCCGCCATCGCGGCGACCCCGCCTGCGGGTGTTTCCGGCCCGGCGGTCGGCTTGTTTCCGGCCTGGCCGTCGGGCTTGTTTCCGGCTCGGCCGTCGGGGTAGGTGAGCCTTGGACCCAGAACGGACGAAACCAGGCAGGGAGCCGCACGGTGAGCCAGGACCAGTACACCCCCCAGGACCCGACCGAGCAGTACGGCCACCAGGACGGTCAGCCGGCCCAGCAGCAGTCGGTGCCCGGCCGGACCGACGAGATGGGCCCCGAGCCCGACCACGGCGAGACGTCGTACCGGGGCAGCGACCGGTTGACCGGCAAGCGGGCCCTGATCACCGGTGGCGACTCGGGCATCGGCCGGGCGGTGGCGATCGCCTTCGCCCGGGAGGGTGCCGACGTGGTCGTGTCCTACCTCAGCGAGGAGGAGGACGCCGACGCCCGGGAGACGGTGCGGCTGATCGAGGAGGCCGGCCGGCGGGGTGTCGCGGTACGCACCGACCTGACCGACGAGCAGCACTGCCGTGACCTGGTCGACCGGACCGTGACCGACCTCGGCGGGCTGGACATCCTGGTCAACAACGCGGCCTACCAGATGGCCCAGGACGACGGCATCACGTCGATCAGCACCGAGCAGTTCGACCGGGTGATGAAGACCAACCTGTACGCCATGTTCTGGCTCTGCCGCAGCGCCGTCCCGCACCTGAAGGAGGGCGCGACGATCATCAACACCACCTCCATCCAGGCGTTCGACCCGTCGCCGCCGCTGCTGGACTACGCCACCACCAAGGCGGGCATCGCCAACTTCACCAAGGGCCTCGCCGCGCAGCTCGCCGACCGGGGGATCCGGGTCAACGCGGTCGCGCCCGGTCCGATCTGGACGCCGCTGATCCCGGCGACCATGCCGCCGGAGAAGGTGAAGCAGTTCGGCACCGACACCCCGATGGGCCGGGCCGGGCAGCCCGCCGAGTTGGCCCCCGCGTACGTCTTCTTCGCCTCCCAGGAGTCCAGCTACGTCACCGGGGAGATCCTCGGCGTCACCGGTGGCCGCTTCACCAAGTGAGCGCGCGGGTCCACCGGCCGGCGCCCGGGTCCGGCCCGGCCGGTGGACCCGGCAGGATGGGGCGGGATTCAGCGGGGCCAGCCGGTCAGCCGGTGCCGCACCTGGGCGATCTGCGCCGGGTCCAGGCCGTAGCGGGCGAGTCGCCGGTCCGGCAGCCGGTCCAGGTAGCGGCCGGCGGCCCGGACGTCCTCGTCCTCCAGCGCCGGGTCCACCTGCCGGGCCAGCGCCAGTAGCTCGTCGACCGGGTAGTGGGCCAGCGCGGCGGCCACGTCGATGTAGTCGCGGGCCTCCCGCCTGTTGACCAGGGCGGCGGTCTTGTTGGCGAGCAGGTCGCGGACGTCCATCACCGGGCCGAGGTCCATCACGACAGGTGAGCGGTACCTGTCGAGCCGGGCCAGGGTGAGCCGGATCCGCCTGTCGTCCCGGCCGACCACGAAGTCCCTGATGTCCCGGTCGAAGCCCTCGAACAGGTCACCGAGGTCGCTGTCCGGGTCGGCCACCGCGACGGTGTACCCGGCCCGCTCCAGCGCCGTCCGCACCTCTTCCGCCGCCGCCTCGGCGGCCCCCTCCACGTCGGCGAACAGGTCGACGTCCTCGGTGGGGCGGGCGACCAGGCCGTGCGCCGCCCAGGCCACCCCGCCGCCGAGCACGAACCGGTGCGGCCCGGCCGCGGTCAGGGCGACCCGGGCCACCTCCCGGTAGAAGTCGTGCAGGTGGGTCACGCGGTACGCAGACCCCGGTGCCGGCTCTCCCAGGCCTGCCGTACCCCCCGGGGCAGGTTGAGCCGCCGCCACACCCGACGCAGGGTGCGCCCGTCGATGAGCGCCCGCAGGTCGTCGGCCCGGGTGGTCTCCCGTAGCACGTTCTCGTACAGCCAGAGCAGATCGTCCGGTTCGGCCAGGTCGAAGGTCCGCTCGCTGCTCCACATCAACCGGACCGGCAGCTCCACCAACCCACCGGTGGGGCCGGTCAGCTCGGCGAGGGTACGCGCCACCACCACCGGGCGGCCCGGTCGGGCCAGGTGGGTGGTCGCCAGGGTGGCCTGCATGGTGTCAGGGTAACGCCGGTGCGACCAGCTCAGGTACGTGCCTTTCCCGACCCGCCGATCTTTTGGCGTCTGCCCACCGTTGCGGCTCCGCGCGGAAGGGGGCGGTGAAGCGCCGGGCGAGGTATCCTGGTGACCGGAGCGTCGGTGTGTCCAGTGTCCCCGGGCCTCACCTGAATTGCCGTCGCGGAGTTCCGTTCGGCTGGAGCCGCGTTGCGCCACGCGCCGAGAGGCGACATGCACACCGGCGCTCTGCCACCGCCCCCGACCCCGCCAGGTCGGGGGCGGTGCCGTCTGTCGCGGAAAGATCCTCGCGCTCCGCTCGCGGACCACGCCGCGCTGGCCTATGTTCAGGGGGTCGGCCGTGTGACGGATCATGCCGGGAAGGGGGAGCGCAGTGGGTTTGCGTACCTTCATCGCCGGCTGGCCGGTCTACCGCCAGCTCACCGGCACCGACCCGCTGGGCCGGGGCGCGGCGGCGCAGTCCGACCGTTCCGCCGAGCTGACCGCCCGCACCGAGACCGCCGACCGGGTGGCCCGCTCGGTCTGCCCTTACTGCGCGGTCGGCTGCGGGCAGCGGGTGTTCGTCACCGACGACCGGGTCACCCAGATCGAGGGCGACCCGGACAGCCCGATCTCCCGGGGCCGGCTCTGCCCGAAGGGTTCGGCCAGCAAGAGCCTGGTCACCAGCCCGCTGCGGCAGACCACGGTCCGCTACCGCCGACCGTATGCCACCGACTGGGAGGACCTCGACCTCGACACCGCGCTGGACATGATCGCCGACCGGATCCTCGCCGCCCGCGAGCAGACCTGGGAGGACGTCGACAGCGAGGGCCGGCCGCTGCACCGCACGCTGGGCATCTCCAGCCTCGGCGGGGCGACGCTGGACAACGAGGAGAACTACCTCATCAAGAAGCTGTTCACCGCGATGGGGGCCCTCCAGATCGAGAACCAGGCCCGGATTTGACACTCCGCCACCGTCCCCGGTCTGGGGGCCAGCTTCGGTCGCGGTGGCGCGACGGACTTCCAACAGGACGTCGCCAACGCTGACGTCATCGTCATCCAGGGTTCGAACATGGCCGAGGCCCACCCGGTGGGCTTCCAGTGGGTCATGGAGGCCAAGCGCCGCGGCGCGAAGGTCTTTCACGTCGATCCCCGGTTCACCCGCACCAGCGCGGTGGTCGACACCTATCTGCCGATCCGGGCGGGCACCGACATCGCCCTGCTCGGTGGCGTCGTGCGCTACATCCTGGACAACGAACTGGATTTCCGGGAGTACGTGCTGGCGTACACCAACGCGGCGACGATCGTCAGCGAACAGTTCGTCGACACCGAGGACGGCGACGGCCTGTTCTCCGGCTACGACCCGAAGACCGACAGCTACGTGCAGACCAGCTGGCAGTACGCCGGGCACGAGCAGGACTCCGGCAGCGGGCACACCGCCAAGGAACGCGACAGCGCGGCAGGTCTGCTCCACGAGTCGCACGGCGCGGGGGTGCACGGCCAGGCGGAGCGGGACGAGACCCTCCAGCATCCGCGCTGCGTCTACCAGATCCTGCGCCGGCACTTCGCCCGCTACACCCCGGAGATGGTCGAGCGGGTCTGCGGCATCCCCCAGGAGAAGTTCCTGGAACTGGCGCGGGCCTGGACGGAGAACTCGGGCCGGGAACGCACCGGCGCGCTGATCTACTCGGTGGGCTGGACCCAGCACAGCGTCGGCGTGCAGTACATCCGCACCGGGGCGATCATCCAGTTGCTGCTGGGCAACATGGGCCGGCCGGGCGGTGGCATCCTGGCGCTGCGCGGGCACGCCAGCATCCAGGGCTCGACCGACATCCCCACCCTGTTCAACCTGCTGCCGGGCTACCTGCCGATGCCGCACCACGCCGACCACCCGACCTTCGACGACTGGGTGGACAGCATCTGCCACCCCGGGCAGAAGGGCTTCTGGGGCAACGCGCGGGCGTACGCGGCGAGCCTGCTCAAGGCGTACTGGGGGGACGCGGCGACCCCGGAGAACGACTTCTGCTACGAGCACCTGCCCCGGATGACCGGCGACCACGGCACCTACCAGCAGGTGCTGAACATGATCGACGGCAAGATCAAGGGGTACTTCCTGCTCGGTCAGAACCCGGCGGTCGGCTCGGCGCACGGGCGGGCGCAGCGCCTCGGCATGGCCAACCTGGACTGGCTGGTCGTCCGCGACCTGTTCATGATCGAGAGCGCCACCTTCTGGAAGAACGGCCCGGAGGTGGCCACCGGCGAGATCGTGCCGCAGGAGTGCCGTACCGAGGTGTTCTTCCTGCCGGCCGCGTCGCACGTGGAGAAGGAGGGCACCTTCACCCAGACCCAGCGGCTGGTGCAGTGGCGGGAGAAGGCCGTCGAACCGCCGGGCGACGCCCGCTCCGAGCTGTGGTTCTTCTACCACCTGGGGCGGCGGCTGCGGGAGAAGCTGGCCGGTTCCGCCCACCGGCGCGACCGCGCCCTGCTCGACCTGGCCTGGGACTACCCCACGCACGGCCCGCTGGCCGAACCGAGCGCCGAGGCGGTGCTGCGCGAGATCAACGGGTACGACGTGTCCACCGGCCGCCCACTCGCCTCGTTCGCCGAGGCGAAGGACGACGGGTCCACGGCGGTGGGCTGCTGGATCTACACCGGCGTCTACGCCGACGGGGTCAACCAGGCCGCCCGGCGCAGGTCCCGGCACGAGCAGGACTGGGTCGCCGCCGAGTGGGGCTGGGCGTGGCCGGCGAACCGGCGCATCCTCTACAACCGGGCGTCGGCCGACCCGCAGGGCCGACCGTGGAGCGAGCGCAAGAAGTACGTCTGGTGGGATCCGCAGGCCGGCGAGTGGACCGGCTACGACGTGCCGGACTTCGAGAAGACCAAGCCGCCGACGTACCGGCCGCCAGAGGGCGCGTCGGGTACCGAGGCGTTGGCCGGGGACGACCCGTTCGTCATGCAGGCCGACGGCAAGGGCTGGCTGTACGCCCCGAGCGGGGTGCTCGACGGTCCGCTGCCGACGCACTACGAGCCGGCGGAGTCGCCGATGCGCAACCCGCTCTACGGTCAGCAGGCCAACCCGACGCGGAAGGTCTACGCCCACCCGGTGAACTCGGTGAACCCGAGCCCGCCACAGGAGCACAGCGCCGTCTTCCCGTACGTGTTCACGGTCAGCCGGCTCACCGAACACCACACCGCCGGCGCGATGAGCCGCACCGTGCGACCGCTTGCGGAGCTGCAACCGGAGATGTTCGTGGAGGTGTCCCCGGAGTTGGCCGCCGAGGCGGGGCTGACCCACCTGGGGTGGGCGCACCTGGTCAGCGGTCGGGCGGTGATCGAGGCGAAGGTGCTTGTCACCGACCGGCTCACCCCGTTGCGGGTGGACGGCCGGGTGATCCACCAGCTCTGGTTGCCGTACCACTTCGGGTACGAGGGCCTGGTCACCGGCGACTCGGCCAACGACCTGTTCGGCATCACCCTGGACCCGAACGTGCTCATCCAGGAGAGCAAGGTCGGCACCTGTGACATCCTTCCGGGGCGGCGGCCGACCGGCCCACCGCTGCGGGACCTGGTCGAGGACTACCGTCGACGGGCCGGGATCGTCCCCGGTGAACGCCCGCCGACGGTGACGACCCGGGTCCGCCGGCCGGCGGGTCCCAGTGACGACGGGCCACGGGAGAAGGGCGCCGACCATGCCTGACGGCAACAGTCTCTACGGTCCGCTCGATCCGGCCCCGGACGCGGGCTGGACGTCTGCCGGCCCCCGGATGGGGTTCTTCACCGACACCAGCGTCTGCATCGGCTGCAAGGCCTGCGAGGTGGCCTGCAAGGAGTGGAACGCCGTCCCGGAGTCCGGCTTCGACCTGCTCGGCATGTCGTACGACAACACCGGCGCGCTGACCGCGAACTCCTGGCGGCACGTGGCCTTCGTCGAGCAGCCGGTGCCGGCCGGTCACCGCAGCGCGCCGTTCGCCGGGAATCCGACGGGCGGGTCGGCGAGCGCCGCGTCGGCGGCGGTCGCCGCCGGCACCGGCAGCGCCAGCGGCACCGACCCGGGCGTCCCCCCGGGCAGCGCCGACGCCGCTGCCCGGATGGCCACTGCCACGGCCCCGACCACCGCCGGGCCGGGCGGCACCGCCCCGACCACCGCCCCGGGCGGCACAGGTGGCGTGCCTGCGGGCGGGGCCGTCGGCACGGGAACCCAGTTCCTCGGGATGCCCGGGGCCGTCCCGCCGGGCCGGGGGACCGGTGTCGAGACCCGCACCGACTTCCGCTGGCTGATGATGTCGGACGTCTGCAAGCACTGCACCCACGCCGCCTGCCTGGACGTCTGCCCCACCGGGTCGCTGTTCCGCACCGAGTTCGGCACCGTCGTGGTGCAGGAGGACATCTGCAACGGCTGCGGCTACTGCATCTCGGCCTGCCCCTACGGGGTGATCGACCAGCGTAAGGGCGACGGCCGGGCGTGGAAGTGCACGCTGTGCTACGACCGGCTCGGCGCCGGCATGACGCCGGCGTGCGCCCAGGCCTGCCCGACCGAGTCCATCCAGTACGGTCCCCTCGACGAGCTGCGGGAGCGGGCCGCCCAGCGGGTCAGCGCGCTGCACGACCGGGGCGTGCCGGAGGCCCGACTGTATGGCCACGACCCGACCGACGGCGTCGGCGGCGACGGCGCGTTCTTCCTGCTCCTCGACGAGCCCGAGGTGTACGGCCTGCCGCCGGACCCGGTGGTCACCACCCGGGATCTGCCGAGGATGTGGCGGCGGGCCGGGCTGGCCGCGCTGGCCATGACGGCGGCGGCCGTCGCCGCGTTCGTCGGAGGGTCCTCGTGACCGCGGGCCGGGTCCCGCTGGGGCAGCGGTTCCGGGGCTTCCGCGAGCGGCTGGCGGCCGACGGTGTCCTCCAGCCGGTGCGGTCCTCGGCACGGCTCGGCCATGGGTCGAAGGTCGGTGCCGGCCCGGCCGGAGGGCCGGCCGACACCCCGGTCGTCGTACCGCCCCGTGACGTTCCGCCTGTCGACAGGCGGCGGCGCGGACGGGGTCGGCGGGGCGGCGAGGAGCTGCGGGTCCCGGAGGCGGAGTTCACCTCCTACTACGGCCGGCCGATCCTCAAGGCCCCGGTGTGGCGGTGGGACATCGCGGCCTACCTGTTCACCGGTGGGCTGGCCGCGGGTTCGTCGCTGCTGGCCGCCGGGGGGCAGCTCACCGGCCGGCCGGCGTTGCGGCGGGCCGGCCGGGTCACCGCGTTGGGTGCGGTCACCGCGAGCGCGTACTTCCTGGTCAACGATCTGGGGCGGCCTTCACGGTTCCACCACATGCTGCGGGTGGCGAAGCCGACCTCGCCGATGTCGGTGGGCACCTGGATCCTCACCGCCTACGGCCCGGCCGCCGGGCTCGCCGCCGTCGCCGAGGGGGCACCACTGCTGCCGGAGCGCGGCGTGTCCGGGCTGGCCCGTCGACTGCTGCCCCCGGCCGGGCAGGTCGCCGGGTTGGCCGCCGCCGCCGTCGCGCCGGCGCTGGCCACGTACACCGGTGTGCTGCTGGCCGGGACGGCGGTGCCGTCCTGGCACGAGGCGTACCCGGAGCTGCCGACCATCTTCGCGGCCAGCGCGCTGGCCAGCGGCGCCGGCGTCGGGCTGCTCGCCGCGCCCTGCGCGCAGGCCGGGCCGGCCCGGCGGATGGCGGTGGCCGGGGCGGCGCTGGAGCTGTGGGGCGCCCACTCGGTGGAGACCCGGCTGGGCCTGCTCAGCGAGCCCTACCGGGAGGGCACGGCGGGTCGGCTGCTGCGTGCCGGTCGGCTGCTCACCGCCGCCGGGGTGGTCGGGGCGCTTGTCGGTCGGCGCAGCCGGGCGTTGTCGGCGCTGGCCGGCACGGCGCTGCTGGCCGCCTCGGTGGCCACCCGGTTCGGCATCTTCCACGGCGGGGTGGCCTCGGCGCGGGACCCGAAGTACACGGTGCTGCCGCAGCGGGAACGGATCCGTCGCCGCGAGGCCGGGCAGGTCTGACACCTCGCCGCGCCGCCGGGACGGCCCTGTGGTTGACTCGGAGGCGGAGGCGTTCAGGCGGCTGGTGCCCCTCCCAGCCTTCAAAGCTGGTGTGGTCCGGGATCCGGGCCAGGCGGGTTCGATTCCCGTCCGTCTCCGCCAACCACCGGGGGAGTTGACACGCATGGGCGAGGCGTCGACGGATCCGCGACGGCGGGTGCCCCGTACCGACGTCCTGCTGGCCGACCCGAGGTTGGCCGCCGCGACGGCCGCCCTCGGCCGCGCGCGGGTCAAGGTCGCCGTCGCCCACGCCCAGCAGCGGGCCCGGCACGGTGAGATCACCCCCGACGAGGTACGCGACGCCGCCCTCGCCGCGCTGCCCGCCCCGGATCCGCGCGCGGTGCTCAACGCCACCGGCGTGGTGCTGCACACCAACCTCGGCCGGGCCGCGCTGTCCGCCGCCGCCGTCGACGCGCTGGTCGCCGCCGCCGGCTGCACCGACGTGGAGCTGGACCTGGAAACCGGTCGGCGGGCCCGCCGCGGACGCGACGCGCTGGACGCGCTGGCCGCCGCGGTGCCCGACGCCGCCGCCGTGCACGTGGTCAACAACGGCGCGGCGGCCCTGGTGCTCGCGGCGACCGCCTTGGCGGCCGGGCGGGAGATCGTGGTCAGCCGGGGTGAGCTGGTGGAGATCGGCGACGGGTTCCGCCTGCCCGACCTGCTGGCCAGCACCGGCGCCCGCCTGCGGGAGGTGGGCACGACCAACCGCACCACCCGCGACGACTATGCCGCAGCCGTCGGGCCGCAGACCGGCTTCGTGCTCAAGGTGCACCCGTCCAACTTCGTGGTCACCGGCTTCACCTCGGCCGTCGACGTCGGAGAGTTGGCCACCCTCGGCGTGCCGGTGGTGGTCGACATCGGCTCCGGCCTGCTCACCGCCGACCCGCTGTTGCCCGCCGAGCCGGATGCCGCGGGCACCCTGCGGGCCGGTGCGCACCTGGTCACCGCCAGCGGCGACAAGCTCCTCGGCGGCCCGCAGGCCGGGCTGCTGCTCGGCGACGCCGACCTGGTCGACCGGTTGCGTCGGCACCCGCTGGCCCGGGCGCTGCGGGTGGACAAGCTGACCCTCGCCGCGTTGACGGCCACCCTGCGCGGGCCGGACACCCCGACCCGGTCCGCCCTGCACGCCGACCCGGTCGTGTTGCGGGACCGCTGCGAACGGCTGCGCGACGCCCTCGGGGTCGAGGGCCGCAAGGCCGAGGTGGTGCCCAGCGTCGCCGTGGTCGGTGGGGGCGGGGCACCCGGCGTCGAGCTGGACTCCTGGGCGCTGAGCCTGCCCGAGCGGTACGCCGCACCGTTGCGCCGGGGCGATCCGCCGGTGCTCGGCCGGGTGGTGCGGGGCCGGCTCCTGCTGGACGTGCGCTGCGTCCCCGCCGACGCCGACGGCGCGCTGTGCGACGCGGTGCTGCGGGTGGCCGACTGAGATGCACGTCGTCGCCACCGCCGGGCACGTCGACCACGGCAAGTCCACGCTGGTCCGGGCGTTGACCGGGATGGAGCCGGACCGGTGGGCGGAGGAACGCCGCCGGGGGATGACCATCGACCTGGGCTTCGCCTGGACCGCCCTGCCCACCGGCGACACGATCGCCTTCGTCGACGTGCCGGGGCACGAGCGTTTCGTGCCGAACATGCTCGCCGGGGTGGGTCCGGTGCCGGCGGCGCTGGTCGTCGTCGCCGCCGACGAGGGGTGGATGCCGCAGTCGGCCGAGCACCTGGCCGCCCTGCACGCCCTGGGGGTGTCCCACGGGCTGTTGGTGGTGACCCGGGCGGACCTGGCCGACCCCGGACCGGCGTCGGCGCAGGCCCGGGCGGAGATCGCCGCCACGTCGCTCGGCCCGGTGGAGTCGGTGCCGGTCAGTGCCGTCACCGGTGCCGGCCTGCCCGACCTGCGCGCCGCCCTGGGCCGGCTGGTCGGTCGGTTGCCCGCGCCGGAGACCGACCGGCCGGTGCGGCTGTGGATCGACCGGGCGTTCACCATCCGGGGCAGCGGCACGGTGGTCACCGGCACCCTCGGCGGTGGCAGCCTGCGCGTCGGCGACCAGTTGGAGGTCGCCGGCAGCGCCGAACCGGTCCGGGTCCGTGGCCTGCACCGCCTCGGCGTGGCCGAGCAGCGGGTCGCGGCGGTGGCCCGGGTGGCGGTGAACCTGCGCGGGGTGCCTCGGGACCGGCTCGGTCGGGGCGACGCGCTGCTCACCCCCGACGCGTTCCACCGGACCGGCCTGCTCGACGTGCGGCTGGCCGGTGACCCGGCCGGTGACCTGCCGGCCACGCTGACCCTGCACGTCGGCTCGGCGGCCGTGCCGGCCCGGGTCCGGCCGCTCGGCGGGGACACCCTGCGGCTGCGGTTGGCCCGTCCGTTGCCGCTGCTGGTCGGGGACCGGGCGCTGCTGCGCGATCCGGGGCGGCACCACGTCTGCGGTGGGGTGACCGTGCTGGACGTGGCGCCGCCGCCGCTGACCCGGCGGGGCGCCGCCGCCGCCCGCGCCGCCGTCCTCGTCGACCTGGACGGGCGTCCGGACCTGGCCGGCGAGCTGCGCCGCCGCCGGCTCGTCCGGGCCACCGACCTGACCCGGATGGGGATCACCGGTGACGCCGTCCCGGTCGCCGGGGAATGGCTGGCCGACCCCGGGCACTGGCGGCAGCTGGGGGTACGGCTGGTCGAGGAGGTCACCGCCTGGGCTGCCGCGCACCCCCTGGAGCCGGGCGCCCCGGTGGAGGCGCTGCGGCAGCGGCTCGGCCTGCCCGACCGGGCGCTGGTCGAGGCGTTGGTCCGGTCGCCGTTGACGCTACGGGCCGGCCGGATCGGCGTCGGTGACACCGGCGGGCTGCCCGAGCCGGTGGCCCGGGCGGTCGACCGGGTCCGCCGTGAGTACGCCGCCCACCCGTTCCGCGCGCCGGAGGCCGACCGGCTGGCCGCGCTGGGCCTCGGGCCCCGGGAGGTCGGTGCCGCCGTCCGGGCCGGGGCGCTACTGCGGCTGGCGGAGAACGTGGTGCTGCTGCCCGACGCGGCCGACGACGCGGTACGGGTGCTCGCCCGGCTGCCGCAACCGTTCACCCTCAGCGCCGCCCGGCAGGCCCTGGACACCACCCGGCGGGTGGCGGTGCCGCTGTTGGAGCTGCTGGACCGGCGCGGGCTGACCCGCCGGCTGCCCGACGACGCCCGCGAGGTGACCGGCTCCGGTTGACCGGCCGAGGCGTCGTGCCGGGGCGACCGGTCGGGGCGCGCTGGTGAACCGTCCTCCCGCCGGCTCCCGGTCGCCTACCGTGACGCCATGGACCCTTCGGCGGTCTGGCGGGACCGGAACCACCGCTGGCGGATCGAGGCCTACCGCGCGCCGGACCTGCGGTTCGCCATCTTCGCCACCAACGGACCCACCGAGTCCGCGCCGTTGTGGTTGTTCGGCATGGCGGCGCTGGCCCGCTGGTTGATGACCCACGCGATCTCCCTGGACGACCTGGAGACCGACTGACCCGGGCAGGAGAGCGGTTGATCCGGATCGGCGGCCTGCCGCCCCTCGTCCAGCCCGCCGTCGCCCGGACGAGGGAAGCGTGTCCGATACGTCTACTTCGGTCGGGTTGCTGCTCGTACCGTGCGGGGCGTGAAGGATCGAGGGATGCGGACGTTCCTGGCGGTGCTCGCCGGTCTCGCGGTGATCTACTTCGGGGTGACCGGGCGTAGCTCCACCGAGGAGGGCGGCGGGGTCTCCGGTGGGGTGGTGTTGCTGGCCCTGCTGGCCGCCCTGCTGGTGTGGCACCTGACCAAGCCGGCGGGCAACAAACCGGTCGACTGAGCCGTCGGTCGATCCGGCGGAGCGGCGCGACCACGGCCCGGGTCAGCTCACCTCTCAGCGGGTCGCGGCGGCGGCCCGGGTCACCTCGCCGGCCGACTCCTCGCCGAGGGCCACCCGCACCAGCGCCGACGCCAGCCGACCGAAGTCCGGCTCGGCGACCAGCCCGGCCAGCCCGTGCGGGTCGGCCGGCAGACCGAGCCGTTCCGCCCCGGCCAGGGTGCGCCGGTCGGCGTACGGGCGCACGTCCGGCCAGACCGTCTGCGCCTCCCGCAGGAAGATGTCCGCCCCGGTCGGGCCGATGCCGGGGAACCCGGTCAGCCCCCGCCGCAGCGCCGCCGGCTCGCCCCCGGTCTCCCGGTGCAACCGCCGCAGGTCACCGTGCCAGCGGTCCAGACACAGTCGGGCGCCCGTGCCCAGCATCGTGGCGGTCCGCTCGTCGTAGCGGCGGTAGTGGCCGCGACCCAACGCGTCCACCCGGTCCTGCCAGCGTGACGCCTCCATCGCCTGCGGCGTACGCCAGCCGGCGGCGAACAGCTCCCGGGCGGCGGCCACCGCCACCTGGGCCCGGATTCGGGTGCTCAGCAGCGTGGTGAGCACCAGCAGTTGATAGAGCGGACCGGGCCGGTCGGCCAGCGTGATGCCGGCCTCCTCGGCGTAGGTGCGGCCGTGCCGCTCCAGCAACGTCCGGGCCACCAGTCGGTCGTTCCCCATCTCCCGGTACTACCCGTCCTGCCGCACCTCAGCCCTGCACCCGGGGGCGGAATGCCCCGGGGCCGCATGCGTCAGGCGGTGGCGGGTAACCGGCTGGCGGGCGCGGAGGGCCGTGCCCGTCCATCCGGAAGGAGACACCCGTGACGAACGTGCAGCAGCCCGAGATGCGTCGCAACGGGAACAACCCGACCGTGCAGGACAGCAAGGGCCCAGGTGTGACGGGCCATCCCGCGAACCGGGGCACCTCGCCGGGTGACCGGGGCCGACCGACGCCCCGTGGCCAGGCCTCCCCGTACGGTCCGGGCCAGCAGCGCGCCGACGACCACAGCGACCGGGGCTGACCACCGCCCGGTGGTGTCCGCCGCCGGGCTACCGGCCGCGTCCGTCGTGCCGCCCGACCGGGACCACCCGGGCCGGGCGGCACGACGCGGGCACCCCGCCGCCGGACCGGGTCGGGCGTCGGCGGGGTGCCCGCGTGCCTCACTTCGGGTCGCCGGGTTCGCGTTCGCCCTTGGGGCCGTAGGTCCGTTCGCCCCGGACCACGCCACGCTGGCCCCGGTCGTCCTGGAGGATCCGGTTGGCCACCTGGTTGGCTTCCTGGTCGGAGGCGCGTCCCGACTGCTCGACCAGGTCACGCAGCCGTGCCCGTTCCTTGTCGTACGCGTTGCTTCCTGGCCGTGGTCCTGGCATCGCCGCCTCCTCGGTCCGTCCTCGCCTGCGGTACCCGCGCCGACTACCCTTCCTCCGTCCGGCCAACCGCGCCGGTCCGCTCAGTCGGGGCTGCGCACCACCGCGACCGGGCAGGCGCTGTGGTGCAGCACCCCGTGGCTGACCGACCCGAGCAGCAGACCGGTCAGCTCGCCGTGGCCCCGGCCACCCACCACCACCAACTGCGCCCGACGGGACGCCTCGGTGAGCGCGGCGACCGGTCGGGCGCGCACCGGTTCGGCGTCTACTGGCACGTCGGGGTGTCGTTCGGCGAGGCCGACGAGGCTCTCGGCGAGTACGTCGGCCTCCTCGTCGCGCAGCCGGGCCTCGTCGTGCACCAGGGGTTGGATGTCTCCTGGACGGGCGGACGCCGGATGGGTGTAGGCGTGCACGGCCCGCAGCCGGGCACCCCGGGCGGACGCCTGCGCCGCGGCGTACTCCACCGCGTCAAGGGACGCCGCGCCGTCGACCCCGACCACCACCGGGCCGCCGGCGTGTTCCTGGCCCCGCGCGACCAGCACCGGGCAGTCTGCGTGCGTGGCGATCTGGATCGCCACCGAACCGACCACCAGGGCGGTGAATCCGCCGAGGCCCCGGTCGCCCAGGACGATCACGGCCGCGGTGGGTGACTCACCCAGCAGCACCGCCGAGGCCTCACCGTCGAGGATCTCGCCGGTCACCCGGATCCCGGGGCTGACCGCCCGGGCCTCGGCCACCGCCGCCTCGACCAGGTTCTTCGCTTGCTGACGCAACCCGCCGCCGGGTGGGTTCCCGGCGACCGGATCGATCGGCACCCGCAGCAGCGGCCAGATGAAACCGTGCACCACCCGTAGCGGCCGGTGTCGCCGTGCCGCCTCCGTCGCGGCCAGCCGGACGGCGCGCAGCGCCGGCTCCGAACCGTCCACGCCCACCACCACCGCCGCGTCGTTCGCCGAGTTCACCCCGCGCACCTCCTGCCCGCGCCAGTATCGCGGCCGGGCGGGTCCCGGCGGGGCGATACCGCAACCATGGCCGGGGCCCGACCGTTCCGCTCGTGACCCGTGCGACGGGCCGTCTACGCAACGGCCCGCTCGTGACCCGCCGACCGGGGGTGCGCAGCGCCGTCTGCTCGGTGACCTGGCGCACCGGTGGCCCGGGACCGGGGTGGGGTGACCGCTCCGTATGATGCTTGCCCTGTAGCAAGAATCTCGGAGGGACGAACATGCCGGATGCGCTCGCAGCGATGTCGCGTGCGCTACGTGAGGCTCCACCCGACCAGCTCGTGGAGGCCGTCGACCGGGCTCTCCGGTCCACGTTCGCCGCCGTACGGGTCGACGTGTTCCTGGCCGACTACCGGATCAGTGGGCTGTGGTCGGTGCTCGACCCGGAGCTGTCTGCCGGCTCCCTCAGCGGCCAGGGCGTCGCGCAACGCTGTTTCAGCAGCCAGCAACCGGTGCTCGATCCGTACGACGGCGGGCATTGTCGGGTGTGGGTGCCGCTGACCGCCTGGGGGGAACGGCTGGGGGTGCTCCTGGTCGAGCTGGCCGACAGCCCGGACCGCCCGACGCTGGACCTGATCGCCGATCTGGCCGTCGACCTGGCCACCACCCTGCGGGCCGCGGACCGGGAGACCGACCGTTACCGGCGGACACGTCGTCGGGAGCGACTCAGCATGGCCGCCGAGATGCAGTGGGACCTGTTGCCCGGGCGGAGCGTCACCCACGAGGCCTTCCTGTTGGCCGGGCAGCTGGAGCCGGCGTACTCCGTGGGTGGTGACCATTTCGACTGGTCGGTCGATCCCGGGCGGCTCACCCTGACCGTCCTCAACGGCACCGGCACCGGACTGGCCGCCGCGATGCTCACCGCCCTCACGGTCAACGCCATCCGCAACGCGCGGCGCTCGGGCGGCGGCCTGGTGGAGCAGGCCGAGCTGGCCTCGGACACCCTGTTCTACCAACACCGCGGCCAGCGGCACGTGGCGACGTTGCTGTTGGCGGTGGACACCGCCACCGGCCGGGTGCGGGCGGTGGACGCCGGTTCGCCGCGCGTGCTGCGACTGCGGGGGACCACCGTCGAACGGATCGCCCTGGAACAGCAACTGCCGTTGGGCATGTTCCCCGAGACCCGGTACACGGTGCAGGAGTTCGACGTGCGGCCCGGCGATCGACTCTTCGTGGTCAGCGACGGCGTGTACGACGCGCAACCAGGTGGCCAGGAGGCCTACGGTGAGCGGGCGATGGCCCGGTCGATGCGGTCGACTCGGCTGCAACCGGCGACGGAGGCGGTTGGTACGGTGATGCGCGAGCTGTTCGCATATCATGCCGACACTGATCTACGTGACGACGCCGTCGTCGTGTGCCTGGACTGGTGCGGGCGGCGCGGACGATGATCGGTGGTCAGCGCCACACGACAGCGGACAATCGCAGGGGACAGCGGGTGGATCGACCTCCGGATCTTGCTGCGGCGATCGACGCCGCGGCCGAGGCGTTCGTCGGCGTGCTCGACTCGGCCACTTCCCGTCACCAGGTGACGATCCCGCCGACCCAGCTACGGGTGCTGGCGTTGATCAGGGAACGACCGGAGACGAACGTCAACGGGCTGGCCGAGCTGCTGGACGTGGTGCCCTCGTCGGCCAGCCGGCTCTGTGACCGGTTGGAGGCCACCGGGCTGTTGCGCCGCACCCCGGACCCTCGGGACCGGCGGGAGGTGCGACTGGTCCTCACCGCCGCGGCGGTGACCCTGTTGGCCGAGGTACGCCAGCGGCGGCACCGGGCGGTGCAGGCGGTGTTGGACCGGATGCCGCCCCGGGCCCAGCACGAGTTGCTGCTGGCGTTGCTGGCCTTCGGGCAGGCGGCTGCCTCGGGGACGCCGCCGCAGGCAGACCCCGCCGTCCGCACCGCCTGAACGCTGCCGTTCCGGTCCCCTTGTGTCCTAGGACGCTTTACGGATGGTTGCTCAGCACACCACGGCACCACGGCCACGCGTCCCGCCGGACAAGGCGAGAGCGCCCGATATAGTGGCTGCCGGCCCAGGGTGTCGACCATCCCGGACCGGATCAGGGGGAGGTCCCGGCCCGGGATCACCGAGGCGCCGGCACTCGCCGGCCCGGTAGCGCACGGCTGACCGTGGTGCCCACGTGGGCACCCGGATCGTGCTGCGGAGGGAGGTTCGGTGTCACGTCGGCCGGCTCGGGCAGAGCATCCGCGTGCATCGGGTGGTGACGCCGGCGCGACGGACCGGGTGCTGACGTTGCCGAACCTGATCAGCTTCGTCCGCTTGCTCGGCGTGCCCCTGTTCCTGTGGCTCTTCCTGGTCGTGGAGGCGGACGTGGCGGCGATCGTGGTACTCGCCGCCGGCGGCACCTCCGACTGGGTGGACGGGTGGATCGCCCGCCGGCTCGGGCAGGTCAGCCGGGTCGGCGAGCTGCTCGACCCGCTGGCCGACCGGCTCTACATCCTCGCCACGCTGCTCGCCTTCACCGCCCGCGAGGTGGTGCCGTGGCAGTTCACGGTGGCGCTGCTGGCACGGGAGGTGCTGCTGCTCGGGTCGTTGGCGGTGCTGCGCCGGTACGGCTACGGGCCGCCGCCGGTGCACTACCTCGGCAAGACCGCCACCTTCATGCTGCTGGCCGCCTTCCCGGTGCTGCTCCTGGCGTCGACGACCACGTCGGTGACGGCGACGACCGCCGCGGCGATCGGCTGGGGGGCGGCCTGGTGGGGTCTGGTGCTGTACTGGGTGGCCGGGGCGATGTACGTGATGCAGGCGTCCCGGTTGGTCCGTGCGGCCCGCTCGGGGGCCGCCGCGTGAGCGCGCCGCAGGACGGGCCGAAGCCGCCGGTCCGGTTGTTCACCCCGGACTTCCTCACCGAGCTGTTCCAGAATCCGTTGGATCCGGGCTATGCCGACGCGGCGGCCCGGCGGCGGGAGGCACCGGCGCCGAGGGGGTGGCGGAGTGCGTCCGCGCGGGCGGTGGCGATCGTGGTGGTCGCCGCTGTGGGTTTCCTGTTCGCGGTGGCGTACCGGGAGACGATGGCCGACGAGCCGAGTCGCAGTCAGGCGCGGGCTGCGTTGATCGCGCAGATCAAACAGCGGGAGGCGGAGACCGACGAGATGACCGTGCGGGCCGGGCGGCTGCGCGAGGAGGTCGGCCGGCAACGGGACGCGGCGTTGAGTGGTTCGCAGGCGGCCCGGTTGCGCAACCTTGAGGCCGGTACCGGGCTGGGCCGGGTGCGGGGGGACGGGGTGGTGGTGCGGTTGGCCGACGCCCCCGTGCAGGACGACGGGGCGGTGGGCGGTGACTCGGGGGCCGGGCCGTCGCGGGTGATCTACTCGGATCTGCAGAAGGTCGCGAACGACCTGTGGGCCGCGGGTGCGGAGGCGATCTCGATCAACGGGCAGCGGTTGACGGCGACGTCGACGATCCGGTCGGCGGGGGCGGCGATCCTGGTGGACTTCCGTCCGGTGACCAGCCCGTACGAGGTGTCGGCGATCGGGCCGAGGTCGTTGCGGGACAAGTTCGACGACAGCCGGTCGGCGTATCTGATGCGTCGGGTGGCCCGGGACACGGGGTTGTCGTTCGAGGTGCGTGAGGCGGACGACCTCACGCTGCCGGCCGCTCCGGAGCCACGGCTACGCTACGCGGAGCCGTCGGTCAGTCCGAGTCCGTCGTCGACGGGTTCGGGTGCTGTTCGTCCGTCCGGTACCGGGTCGTCCGGTCCGGGTCCGTCTTCCCGCTCTTCCGGAGGTGTCCGATGATCGCGGTGCTGGCGTTGCTCGCCGGTGTGGTGCTGGGGATCTATCTTGATCCGACGGTGCCGGCGGCGTTGCAGCCGTACCTGCCGATCGCGGTGGTGGCCGCGCTCGACGCGGTGTTCGGTGGGGTGCGGGCGAAGTTGGACCGGATCTTCGACGACAAGCAGTTCGTGGTGTCGTTCATCTCGAACGTCCTGGTGGCCGGGTTGATCGTGTATCTGGGTGACCAGTTGGGGGTGGGTGGTCAGTTGTCCACGGGGGTGGTGGTCGTGCTGGGGGTGCGGATCTTCGGCAACGTGGCGGCGATCCGCCGGCACCTGTTCCGGGCGTAGGTTGGTGGCGTGAGCGACGAGCATCGGGAGACGGGTACCGGGTGGCCGCAGCCGGCGGACCCGGTCGGGCCGACGGATGAGCCGGATCCGCGGCCGGACGCGCCGAATCCGGACGAGTTGAGTCCGTTGGTGCCGGATGAGCCGCCGGAGGGTCGTCCGGCGGAGTCCGGTGACGACGATGGGGCGACGGTGAATCTGGCGGAGTTGGCGTCGCCGGGGGCGCAGCCGTCGGGGTCCGCCGGGTCCTCGGGGGGTTCGTCGGTGTCGGCTGGTGCTTCCGGGTCGGCTGGTGCCTCGGGGGCGGCTCGGAAGGTGTCGTCGGCGGGGGTGATGATCGCGGCGTTGCTGGCGTTGTTGGGGTTCACGCTGGTGGTGCAGTTGAAGACCACGTCGACGGATCCGACGCTGGCGGCGACCCGGCAGGAGGACCTGGTACGGATCTTCTCGGATCTGGATTCCCGGGAGAAGCGGTTGCAGCAGGACATCGAGGGCCTGGAGGACAGTCAGCGGCAGTTGCGGTCGGGGGAGCAGGGTCGGCAGGCGGCGTTGCAGGAGGCGACGAAGCGGGCCGACGAGTTGGGCATCCTGTCGGGTGCGTTGCCGGCGCGGGGGCCGGGTCTGGCGGTGCGGTTCGACCCGGGTGGCAAGCCGATCCGGGCGGATCGGGTGCTGGACGCGGTGCAGGAGCTGCGGGGTGCGGGTGCGGAGGCGATGCAGATCTCCGGTGGGGATCGGGCGTCGGTGCGGATCATCGCCTCGACGTACTTCCTGGACGGGTCCGGGGACGTGTTGGTGGTGGACGGGCGGGCGTTGACGGGTCCGTTCACGATCACGGTGATCGGGGATCCGGAGACGATGCGTACCGCGTTGAACATTCCGGGCGGGGTGGCCGCATCGGTTCGCGGTGACGGCGGTAACGTGAGCGTCGAGGAGCGTGAGGTTGCCGAGGTTTCGGCGCTGCACGCGCCGTTGAAGCTGGAACACGCCCGTCCGGTCTCCTGACCGGCGCGGCCGCGCCGGGTCCGTCCCGGCGTATCGATGGATGAGGGACGCGCTGGTGATTCCTGAGGGTCTGCGTTACACCGCCGAGCACGAGTGGGTGGCCGGTGCCGAGGGCGGTAACGTCCGGGTCGGTATCACCCAGTTCGCGCAGGATGCGTTGGGTGACATCGTGTTCGTCCAGTTGCCGGACTCCGGTGTGGTGGTGGAGGCCGGTGAGTCGTTGGGCGAGATCGAGTCGACCAAGAGCGTGTCGGAGATCTACGCGCCGGTGAGCGGTACGGTGGCGGCGCGGAACGAGGCGTTGGGTGATTCTCCCGAGGTGATCAATTCGGATCCGTACGGTGCGGGTTGGTTGGTGGAGATCGCACCGGCGGATCCGGCGGCGGTGGACGGTTTGTTGTCCGCTGATGAGTACCGTGAGCTCACCGAGAACTGAGTGGTGTCGTGCCGGGCGTGGGTGATGTTCTCCGCGCGTCCGGTTGCCCTGCATTTCGGCGCTGGCTAGGCTCGCCCAGTCGACCGAGAACCCCAAAAATGGTGAGCGTTGGGTGATTGCCTTCCTGGGCACGGGGAGCCAGCCGCTGGGTGTGTGATCTGCCCGGTGGCCATCCCGCCGTCACCTTGACGTTGACCGAACTGATCCGTGAGGTGGTCCCATGACGCGCCCAGGCGACGAGTTCCCCCCGCTCGACGTCACTTCGACGCTCAATCTCGGTTCGCTGGACGAAGTGCTGGAGGGTCCGGACACCGATGTGGTGCCGAGTCGGATGTCCGGCTCGTTGCCGCCGGGTATGGCGCTGCTGGTGGTTCGTCGGGGCCCGAATGCGGGTGCCCGGTTCCTGTTGGATCATGATGTGACGACGAGTGGCCGGCATCCGGACAGTGACATCTTCCTGGACGATGTGACGGTGTCGCGGCGGCACGCGGAGTTCCATCGGGATTCGGGGACGTTCACGGTGCGGGACGTGGGGAGCCTGAACGGCACCTACGTGAACCGGGAGCGGGTCGAGGCGGCCACGTTGAGCAATGGTGACGAGGTGCAGATCGGTAAGTTCCGGGTGGTCTTCATCGCCGGTCCTCGCCCGGAGGAGGAGGCCGGCCGGGGGTGAACGAGCCTGCGGCCTCCGTACCGTCCGGGGCGGCCCGGTCGCACCCGCTGATGAGTATCGGTGAGGTGTTGGGTCAGCTGCGGGTGGAGTTTCCGGACGTCACGATTTCGAAGTTGCGGTTCCTTGAGGCCGAGGGTCTGGTGGAGCCGCAGCGGACGGCGGCGGGTTACCGGAAGTACAGCTGGGACGATGTGTCCCGGTTGCGGTTCGTGCTGACGGCGCAGCGGGATCAGTATCTGCCGTTGCGGGTGATTCGCGAGCAGTTGGCGCAGTGGGACGGTGGCGACGAGGCGCCGGGTCGTCAGCGTCCGACGTTGGTGGCGGTGGGTCCCGGTGGTGAGGTGCCGGGCCGGTCGGTGGAGGAGCCTGAGTCGCAGGTGCGGCTCGGGCGGGCCGATCTGGTGGCGCGTAGTGGGATCGCCGAGTCGACGTTGGGTGAGTTGGAGCGGCTGGGTGTGTTGGTGCCGGATCCGCCGGGGTGGTATGACGCGGATGCGTTGATCATCGCGCAGGCGGTGGCGGGGCTGGCGGCGTACGGCCTGGAGCCTCGGCATCTGCGGGGTTACCGGTCGTCGGCGGATCGTGAGGTCGGCCTGTTCGCGCAGTTGGTGGCGCCGTTGGCGCGGCAGTCGGATCCGGCGGCGCGGGCGCGGGCGGCGGAGACGGCGCGGGAGTTGGTGGCGTTGTCGCAGCAGTTGCACGCGGCGTTGGTGCGGGTGGGGTTGCGGTCGACGTTGGGTCGGTGAGGTGTGCGGAAGGTTCTGCCCCGGGAAGCGTGCCGTAGGCTTGCCGGGGTAATCCCTTTTCTGGCGCGTGGTGTGTGCTGGTGCGGATGGGACGGCCGTGTCGCGGTCCGTGTACCGTGCAGGGACAGGGCGCGGCGGGTGTAGGTGACAACGACACGGAGGCGGCGGTGCGCGAGCTGAGCGTGGTCGGGGTTCGGGTGGAGTTGCCCAGCAACCAGCCGATCGTCCTGCTCAGGGAGGTCGAGGGCGACCGCTATCTGCCGATCTGGATCGGTGCGGTCGAAGCCACGGCGATCGCCTACGAGCAGCAGGGGGTCAAACCGGCCCGGCCGTTGACGCATGATCTGTTGCGGGACGTGCTGGCGGCGTTGAAGGCGCCGTTGCAGGCGGTGGAGATCACGGAGTTGAAGGAGAACGTCTTCTACGCTGATCTGTTGCTGGGTGACGGGGTGCGGGTGTCGGCCCGGCCGAGTGATTCGATCGCGTTGGCGTTGCGGGTTGGTGCGCCTATTCGTTGTGCGGAGCAGGTCCTCAGTGAGGCGGGGATCGTGATTCCCGACGAGCAGGAGGACGAGGTGGAGAAGTTCCGGGAGTTCCTGGAGCAGGTGCGTCCGGAGGATTTCGCCGGCTGATCGCCGGTTCTCGTCGGTGTCGCGGTGGCGGTGCCGTGGTGCGGTGTGTCGTCGCGCGGCGTGTCGCGCCGGTTTCTCCGTGGTAACCCCTGGGTGCGGCGTTAGGGTTGCCGTGTCGAGGGGTGCACGTCGTGGGAAACGGCGGGTTGCCGCACTGACGGGGAGGTTGTCGGGATGCACGAGCCGCGGGATCCTGAGCCAGGTGTGGAGCGGGGCGAGCCGCCGGTGGTGTCGTCGCCGGTGCCGTTGGACGGTGACGGTGCGGTCGGATACCGGGGTGTGACCGCGTGTCATGCGGCGGGGATCAGTTACCGCCAGTTGGATTACTGGGCGCGGACGACGCTTGTGGTGCCGAGTGTGCGGGACGCGTCGGGTTCGGGTACGTCGCGGTTGTACTCGTTCCGGGATCTGGTGGTGTTGAAGGTCGTCAAGCGGTTGTTGGATGCCGGGGTGTCGTTGCAGAACATCCGTAAGGCGATCGAGGCGTTGCGGTCGCGGGGGGTGGAGGACCTGGCGGGGATCACGTTGATCTCGGATGGGACGACGGTGTACGAGTGTCGTTCTCCGGAGGAGGTGGTCGACCTGTTGCAGGGTGGGCAGGGTGTGTTCGGGATAGCGATCGGTGGGGCGTTCAAGGAGATCCAGGGTTCGTTGTCGCATCTGCCGGCGGAGCCGGCGGTGGCCGGTGGTGGGGTGTCGGTGCCGGCCGGTGGTGAGGTTGCGGAGGGTTCGTCGTCGGGTGTGGTGGGTGACGAGCTGGCGGCGCGGCGGGCGCGGCGTAGGGCGGGTTGAGCGGGGTGTCGGGGACGCCGCGGCCGGGTTCCGGTCGCGGCGTTTTTTCGTGGGTGGGTAGTGATTTTTGTCGCATCGATGCAGGTCGTGGCTGGCGTGGTGCCCTGGGTGGGACTGGGGTGTGGCGGCGTCCACTGTGGATTTCCGGTGGTGGGGTCGTGTTGTTGACAGCTGTGGTGGGGCCAGGAATCCTGTCCAGGGCGATCACGGGGGACATCGACTGATCACGTTGGGTGATGGTTGGTGGTGGCGTCGAGCTGATGCGTGGACCATGGTGCGGGGGTCGCATCCGTGGTCCCGCCGAGGACGGGAAACGAACCGAAGTGCACATTGATCACTATGTCGGTCTGGGTTCCGCGCGGGCCGGTGGTGCTGTCGCCGATCTTGCCGCCGGGGCGCGTTGCCCGGTGACGGCCGCACTTCCGCCGGCTGAACCGGTCGGTGCCGGTGTGGACGTGGCGGCGGAGGCGGCGGAGTTCCTGGAGTCGATGTACGCCGAACGGCAGTTGTCGGGGTTGGCGGCGCGGTGGGCGGAGGTGCGCGAGGAGATCGCGTTGACCGGTTCCTACCGGCACACCCGGGAGGAGTTGGTGTACGGGGCGCGGGTGGCGTGGCGGCAGTCGGCGCGGTGTGTGGGGCGGGTGCGGTGGGCGGGGTTGCGGGTGCGGGACCGTCGGCACGTGTCGACGGCGGCGGGTATCGCCCAGGAGTTGTCGGCGCATCTGGCGGCGGGGGACAACGGGGGGCGTATCCAGTCGGTGATCACGGTGTTCGCGCCGGATCGGCCGGGGGTGGGTCCGCGGGCGCGGATCTGGAACGACCAGTTGGTCCGTTACTGCGGTCATGTGCGTGCTGACGGTTCGGTGGTGGGGGATCCGGCGCAGGTGGGGATGGTGCGGGCGGCGCGCCGGTTGGGGTGGCGTCCGCCGCCGGTGCCGGGGCGGTTCGACCTGTTGCCGTGGGTGATCGAGACGGCGCAGGAGCGGCCGACGGTGTGGGAGGTGCCGCGGGAGCTGGTGCGGGAGGTGGCGTTGAGTCATCCGGATCATCCGTGGTTCGCGGATCTGATGCTGCGTTGGCATGCGCTGCCGGTGATCAGTAACATGCGTCTGCGTGTCGGCGGGGTCGACTACAGTTGCGCGCCGTTCAACGGGCATTACCTGGGTGACGAGATCGGGACCCGGAACATGGGCGACCGGGAGCGGTACGACCAGTTGCCTGTGGTGGCGGCGGGGTTGGGGCTGGACACGTCGCGGGAGGACACGCTGTGGCGGGAGCATGCGGCGTTGGTGTTGAACCAGGCGGTGTTGCATTCGTTCCGGGTGGCGGGGGTGCGGGTGTCCGATCCGCACACCGAGTCGGAGTTGTTCATGAAGTTCTGTGCGCAGGAGGAGCGGGCGGGTCGGCCGGTGCACGGTGACTGGTCGTGGCTCAACGGGAGTGTGGGGTGGGCGGCGTTGCACGCGGTGCATCACCGCTATTACGACACCCGGGTGCCGAATCCGAATCTGTGGCAGGCTGACCGCGCTTACGACCCGGACGGTGTGGTGGAGATGACGTTGCGTGAGCGTCATGACCTGGCTCGCGCGCAGGAGGACTGAGGATGGACAACGCGGCGTTGCGCCAGAGTTGGAGCCAGTTCTCCGCTGCCGGGCCGGAGGCGGCGAAGTATTTCTATGCCACGTTGTTCGTGGTGGCGCCGGAGGCCCGGTCGATGTTTCCGACGAACATGCAGTATCAGGAGGACAAGCTCCTGGCGGCGTTGGGGCACATCATCACCAGTCTGGACGATCCGGGGGCGTTGACGACGTTCGCGCAGCGGTTGGGTGCCGACCACCGTCGGTTCCACGGTCGGGACCAGCGGGGTAATCCGGTGGCGTTGGGGGAGCGGCACTACATCTGGGTGGGTCAGGCGTTGTTGGCGACGTTGGAGCGGTTCCTCGGCCCGTACTTCACTCCGGCGTTGCGGGCGCAGTGGGCGGCGGCGTACGAGTTGGTGGCGAAGGTGATGCTCGACGGCGCGGCGGAGGCGGAACGGACGTCGCCGCCGCACTGGGAGGCGGAGGTGTTGACGGTGGAGCGGCGGCGCGCCGACGTCGTGGTGTTCACGGTGCGTCCGAATTATCTGTGTGCGTACCGGCCGGGTCAGTCGTTGCCGGTGCAGGTGCCGCAGTTGCGGACGTGGCGGTATCTGTCGCCGGCGAACGCGCCGCGGGCGGACGGGACGATCGAGTTCCATGTCCGGGCGGCGGGCCGGTTCTCCACGCATCTGGTGCGTAGGTTGCGGGCGGGTGAGCGGTTGTTGTTGGGGCATCCGACGGGGACGGCGTTGTCGTCGTACGACAGGTCGCCGCAGTTGCCGTTGTTGTTGATCGCCGGGGGGACGGGGTTGGCGCCGTTGCGGGCGGTGGTGGAGGCGGTGCAGCAGGGCGCGGGGCGGCGTACGACGTTGGTGGTGGGTGGGCGTACTCCGGACGACCTGTATGACGAGCCGACGTTGTCGCGGTTGGCGTCGATGCCGCCGGCGGCGGGTTGGCAGGGTGGGTCGGGGTGGTTGCGGTACGTGCCGACGGTGGAGACGGGTTGGGGTTGGCGGGGTGCGGTCGGGCGGGCCGGTGACACGGCGGTGCGGTTGGGGCCGTGGTCGGACACGGAGATCCTGGTGTGTGGGAGTCCGGAGATGACCCGGGAGACGGTGGCGATCCTGGTGCGCTCGGGTGTGGAACCGGAGCAGATCCTGACGGAGAGCTATGATCATTCTCTTTATCCGCCGCTCGCCGAGGCCGTTTCCGGTGCTCCGCGTGACTTCAGTGGGACAGGTGCACGATGAGCGTCGACCGTTCCGACCGGGTCGGGGCCGAGCAGGGTGAGATCACCCGCCAGTTGTCGGTGTTGGAGGAGCGGCGGTTCCGGGGTAGTCACTGGTTGTCCGCCGACGAGGTGGCGTCGGTGGTGCGGTCGGCGGATGACCGGATCGGGTTGTTGACGGCGGAGTTGGAGCGGCAGCGGCGGGAGAACCAGGGGCTGCTGAGTCAGGTGGAGATGCTGCGGCACGGGACGTTGCCGAGCAGTGCGCCGCAGGGCCCGGATCCGATGGTGGTCGAGTTGGCGATGCGGGCGCAGGACGAGGCGAACCGGACGATCGGTGAGGCCAGCGCGGAGGGTGCGGAGATCATCGCGGATGCCCGGCGGCAGGCGGAGGAGATCCTGGCGGAGGCGCATCGGCGGGCCGGTGACGTGGGCGGGTCGGGTCCGCTGTCCGGTGGGGGGCCGTCGCCGGAGTTGGCCGGGAAGTTGCAGGCGTTGGAGGAGCGGCATGCGGCGGCGTTGGCGGCGGTCGCGGCGGCGCAGCAGCAGCTGAACCGGTGGCAGGCGTACCTGTCGGCGCAGTCGGAGCAGTTGCGGGCGGATGCGGCGGCGGCGGGTGGGGCGAGCGCCCAGTTGCGGGCGGTGCTGGGCGGCTGATCCGCTGCGGTGGGTGTGGTCTGCCGCGGGGTGTGGGGCCGGTGCGCCGGGTGCAGGTGTCTTCGGGTCGCCGCGGGTGGGTCGGCTGAGGCAGCATGGACCGGTGACGGAGACGAGCGACGCGTTGGCCGGGCTGGTCGCCGCCGGTGGGGTGGTGGTGCTCAGCGGGGCGGGGTTGTCCACCGAGTCGGGTATTCCCGACTACCGGGGGCCGACCGGTGCGGCCCGTCGGCACACCCCGATGACGTACCAGACGTTCACCGGGGATCCGGTGGCCCGGCGGCGGTACTGGGCGCGTAGTCACCTGGGGTGGCGGTTGATCGCGCGGGCGGCGCCGAACGACGGGCATCGGGCGGTGGCCCGGTTGCAGGCCGCGGGTCTGGTCGACGGGGTGATCACTCAGAACGTCGACGGTCTGCACTCGGCGGCGGGTAGTCGGCAGGTGGTGGAGTTGCACGGCCGGCTCGACACGGTGGTGTGTCTGCGTTGCGGTGACCGTACGTCGCGGGAGGATCTGGATCGGCGGTTGGTCGCGGCGAACCCGGGGTTCGACGTGAGGGTCGACGTGGTGAATCCGGACGGTGACGTGGAGCTCGACGACGACCGGGTGGCCGGGTTCCGGATGGTCGACTGCACGTGTTGTGGTGGGGGGATGCTGAAACCGGACGTGGTGTTCTTCGGGGAGGCGGTGCCCGCGCAGCGGGTGTCGCGGTGTTTCGCGATGGTCGGTGGGGCGCGGTCGTTGTTGGTGTTGGGGTCGTCGTTGACGGTGTTGTCGGGGCGGCGGTTCGTGTCGCGGGCGGCGACGTTGGGCATCCCGGTGGTGATCGCCAACCAGGGTGCCACCCGGGGTGACGGGTATGCGGCGCTGCGGGTGGACGCCCCGTTGGGGCGGGTGCTGACCGGGTTGGCCGACCGGGTGGCCGCCGCCGTGCCGTCGGCGCGCGGCGGGTCGGGTCCGGTGCCGGCGGCGACGCCGGTGGCGGGCTGACCCGGGGGTACGACATCCGCCGGTAACAGCGGCGCTGGTAGCGTTGACCATGCCGACACCACCCGCGCGGGAGAGATCGCCCAGTTGTATCCGGGCGGCGCCGAAGGGGCAGATTCTCCCCGGAACCTCTCAGGCAGAAGGACCGCGACGGGCAGGCACTGTGGAGCGCCGTGCGCGTGACTCAGGGGGAGGTTGATCCGTCGACCTCGCCGTGAGTCTGGAGCGCACGCATGACCGTAGAGCAGTTCGCCGACCGGCATATCGGTCCCGGTGCCGACGATGAGCGTCGCATGTTGGAGGCCGTCGGGTACGGCTCGATCGACGAGCTGATGGACGCGGCGATTCCCGAGGTGATCCGCTGGCACGGCACCCTGGATCTGCCGGCGCCGGCCACCGAGCGGGAGGCGATCGCCGAGCTGCGGGCGTTGGCGGCCCGTAACACGGTGGCGGTGTCGATGATCGGCCTGGGTTACCACGGTACGCACACTCCGGCGGTGATCCGCCGTAACGTGTTGGAGAACCCGGCCTGGTACACGGCGTACACCCCGTATCAGCCGGAGATCAGTCAGGGTCGGCTGGAGGCGCTGCTGAATTTCCAGACCATGGTCACCGACCTGACCGGGCTGGCCACGGCGAACGCGTCGATGCTCGACGAGGCGACCGCGGCGGCGGAGGCGATGACCCTGGCCCGCCGGGCGTCGAAGAGCCGCAGCGCGGTGTACGTGGTCGACGCGGACGCGTTGCCGCAGACCGTCGCGGTGCTCGCCGGCCGGGCCGAGCCCCTCGGTATCGAGGTGCGGGTGGTAGACCTGGCGGTGCAGGAGTTGCCGGCGGAGTTCTTCGGGCTGCACCTGCAGTACCCGGGGGCGTCGGGTGCGGTGCGGGATCATGCGCCGTTTGTCGACGCCGCGCACGCGGTGGGGGCGTTGGTGACGGTGGCGGCGGACCTGTTGGCGTTGACGCTGCTGCGGGCGCCGGGGCGGATCGGGGTGGACATCGCGGCGGGCACGACGCAGCGGTTCGGGGTGCCGATGGGCTTCGGTGGGCCGCATGCCGGTTATCTGGCGGTGCGGGCGGGGTTGGAGCGGATGTTGCCGGGCCGGCTGGTCGGGGTGTCCCGGGACGCGGCAGGTGAGCCGGCGTACCGGTTGGCGTTGCAGACCCGGGAGCAGCACATCCGGCGGGAGCGGGCGACCAGCAACATCTGCACCGCGCAGGTGCTGTTGGCGGTGATGGCCGGCATGTACGCGGTGTACCACGGGCCGGAGGGGTTGCGGCGTATCGCGCGGCGTACCCACGGGATGGCGGTGCGGCTCGCGGCCGGGTTGCGGGCCGGTGGCGTCGCCGTCACCGACGTCGCGTTCTTCGACACGGTGACGGCGGTGGTGCCGGGTGGGGCGGCGCGGGTGGTGGCGGCGGCGGCGCAGCGGGGGGTGAACCTGCGGCTTGTCGACGCCGACCGGGTGGGGGTGTCGTGTGACGAGACGACCACGGCGGCGCACCTGGCGGCGGTGTGGGCGGCGTTCGGGGTCGACCCGGTCGACGGGGACGTCGAGGTGGCCCTGCCTGCGGCGGAGGTGGCCCTGCCTGCGGCGTTGGTGCGGGACGGGGACTTCCTCACCCATCCGGTGTTCCGCAGTCACCACTCGGAGACGGCGATGCTGCGCTATCTGCGCCGGTTGGCGGACTTCGACTACGCCCTGGACCGGGGGATGATCCCGTTGGGGTCGTGCACGATGAAACTGAACGCGACCACCGAGATGGAGCCGGTGACCTGGCCGGAGTTCGCCCACCTGCATCCGTTCGCGCCGGACGCGCAGACCGCCGGGTACCGGGAGCTGATCGCCCAGTTGGAGGGATGGTTGGCGGAGGTGACCGGGTACGACGCGGTCAGTGTGCAGCCCAACGCGGGGTCGCAGGGGGAGTTGGCGGGGTTGTTGGCGATCCGTGCCTACCACCGGGACCGGGGGGACGCCCACCGGGACGTGTGTCTGATCCCGTCGTCGGCGCACGGCACGAACGCCGCGTCGGCGGTGATGGCCGGGATGCGGGTGGTGGTGGTCGGCTGCGACGCCGACGGCAACGTGGACCTGGTCGACCTCGACGCGAAGATCGACAAGCACCGGGACGCGCTCGCGGCGATCATGGTGACGTACCCGTCGACGCACGGGGTGTACGAGACGGGCATCGCGTCGTTGTGTGCGAAGGTCCACGACGCCGGTGGTCAGGTGTACGTCGACGGGGCGAACCTCAACGCGTTGGTCGGGTTCGCCAAGCCGGGGCGGTTCGGGGCGGACGTGTCGCACCTGAACCTGCACAAGACGTTCTGTATTCCGCACGGTGGTGGTGGGCCGGGGGTGGGTCCGGTGGCGGTGCGGGCGCACCTGGCGGCGTACCTGCCCGGTGATCCGTCGGCTGCCCCGGTGCCGGGGGCGCCGGCGATCTCGGCGGCCCGGTACGGGTCGGCGGGCATCCTGCCGATCCCGTGGGCGTACCTGCGGATGATGGGTGCGGCGGGGTTGACCCGGGCGACGGGGGTGGCGGTGCTGGCCGCGAACTACGTGGCGGTGCGGCTGCGGGAGCACTTCCCGGTGCTGTACGCGGGCAACAAGGGCCTGGTGGCGCACGAGTGCATCCTGGATCTGCGGGGGTTGTCGAAGGCGACCGGGGTGAGTGTCGACGACGTGGCGAAGCGGTTGGTCGACTACGGGTTCCACGCGCCGACGATGTCGTTCCCGGTGGCGGGGACGCTGATGGTGGAGCCGACCGAGAGTGAGGACCTGGCCGAGCTGGACCGGTTCTGCGAGGCGATGATCGCGATCCGGGCGGAGATCGACAGGGTGGCCTCGGGGGAGTGGCCGGCGGGGGACAACCCGTTGGCCAACGCCCCGCACACCGCGGTGATGGTGTCCGGTGACCGGTGGTCGCACCCGTATCCGCGGTCGGTGGGGGCGTACCCGGCCGGGGTGGACCGGGTGGGGAAGTACTGGCCGCCGGTGCGGCGGGTCGACGGCGCGTACGGGGACCGGAACCTGGTGTGTTCGTGTCCGGCGCCGGAGGCGTTCGAGGACTGAGGCGCGGTGCCGGGGCGGCGGACGTGCCGCCCCGGTGCGGCGACCGGGGGAGGGCGGCCCCTGTCCCGGGGGCTAGCCTGGGGTGTCCTGGTCGGGCCTGCCCACGCTCGGTGAGCAGGTCACGCGACCCGGGTGCGGGTCAGGCGACGAGGGCGTGTCGGGCCGGCCCGCGGTGCGGGGCGATTGTGCTGCCGTCGGGAAGGAGTTCACCGGTGTCTTCGAAGACGATGACACCGTTGCAGAGCAGGCTCCAGCCCTGCTCGGGGAAGCAGGCGATGACCCGGGCGGCGTCCCGGTCGGTCGCTTCGGCGGAGGGGCAGGTGATCTGGTGCTGGCACATCGGGTTCTCCGGACTGTGGGGGCACTGTGTCATGGTTCACATGACCAGTGACGCACAGTACCAAGGGACGCCGTGTCGGATCGAGCGGCCTTCCGTCATGTCGCCCCGAAATCCGCTGAACGGATGAGCGGGAATGGTCCACCCGGCGTGGAAACGCTCCCAACGGCGTCGGTCGACGTACCGGGAGTACCGGTGCGCTGCCGCAGCGTGCTGGTGGAGCGGGACCGGTTCGAGTGGCACGTCACCGACGGTGGCGACCCGGCCGCGCTGACCGCCGGGTTCCTCACCGCGCACGGGTTGCCCGTCGAGGACCTGACCCGACCGGCGACCCACCGGCCCGATGGTCCCTGCGGGGCCGCCGTGTTCGTCTCCGCCGCCGCCGGCGCCCGGATGGTCGGCGCACCCGTCGGCGCGGTCAGCCCCACGCCCGGCCTGCCGGACGTGGCCGTGGTGGTCTACGCCCACGCCGCCACCCCCACCCCGTCCGGTCCGACGGCAGGCGGGTTGCGGATGGGGCCGTGGCGGGACAGTTGGACCGCCGGGCAGCACGCCGACGCGGTGCGGGCCGTCCGCGCCGCCATCGGCCGCGGCGACGTCTACCAGGTCAACGTGGTGGGGCACGCCGCCGCCGGATACCGCGGCGACCCGCGACCCGCGCTGGCCCGCCTCGCCGGGCTGCCCGGCGCCCGCTACGGCGGCACCCTGCACGGCGACGGCTGGGCGATCGGCTGCGCCTCACCGGAGACCCTGGTCGCGGTGCACGACGGCCGGGTCGTCACCCGACCGATCAAGGGCACCCGCCCGGCGACCGCCGCCGGCCGCCGTGACCTGCTCGCTTCGGCCAAGGAACGCGCCGAACACATCATGATCGTCGACCTGGAGCGCAACGACCTGGCCCGGGTGGCCCGTACCGGTTCGGTGACCGTCGACGAGTTGTTCGCGGTACGCCGCTGGTGTGACCTGTGGCAGGCCGAGTCGACCGTGTCCGCGGCCCTCGCCGACGGGGTGGGCCTGGCCGACCTGCTGCGCGCCACCTGCCCCGGGGGGTCGGTCACCGGTGCCCCGAAGCACGCCGCGTTGGCGTTGATCGCCGCCGTCGAACCCGTCGGTCGGGGCGCCGGCATGGGGGCGTTCGGCTGGGTGGGTCCCGGGCACCTCGATCTGGGTCTGACCATCCGTACCGTCGCCGCCGACCGCGACCGGCTGCACCTGTGGGCCGGCGGCGGCATCACCTGGGACAGCGATCCCGCCGCGGAGGTCGCCGAGGCCGCCGCCAAGGCCGCCCCGGTGCGCGCCCTGCTCGCCGCCGGCTGAACACACCGGCCGTACACCATACGGCTAGGGTGGCGGCATGCACGTCGAGTACAGCGGCACCGGCGACCCCGCGCGCAGCCTCGCCCTGCTCTGGCGTACCCGGGACCGGGCCAACCGCGGCGGCGGTGACCTCGGCGTCGACCGGATCGTGCGGGCCGCCATCGAGGTCGCCGACGCCGACGGGCTCGCCGCGCTGTCCATGCGCCGGGTCGCCGAACGACTCGGCGTGGGCACCATGTCCCTCTACACCCACGTGCCCGGCAAGGGTGAACTGCTCGACGTCATGCTCGACACCGTGCACGGCGAGACGCCCCGCCCCACCGACGTCCCCGGTGGCTGGCGGGGTCGGCTGGAACGCCTCGCCCGGGACACCTGGGCGTTGTACCTGCGCCACCCGTGGCTGTTGCAGGTCGCCACCACCCGCCCACCGTTGGGCCCCCAGGTCACCGCCCGGTACGACCACGCGCTGCGCGCCGTCGAGGGCGTCGGCCTGACCGACCTGGAGATGGACGCCGTGATCGCCCTCGTCGACTCCTACGTCCACGGCGCGGTACGCGGCGCGGTCGAAGCCGCCCAGGCCACCCGACGCACCGGCCTGACCGACGAACAGTGGTGGCGGGCGCACGCACCGTACCTGGAGAGGGTCATGGACCCGGCCCGTTTCCCGACGGCCGCCCGGGTCGGGGCCGCCGCCGGGCAGGAGTACCAGGCCGCCGTCGACCCGACCCGGGCGTTCGAGTTCGGTCTGGCCCGGGTCCTCGACGGCGTCGCCGCCCTGGTGGCCGACCGGTGCGCCGACGTAGCGTCACCGGTGCCACCCGGATAGCCTTCCGGGCATGACCGTACGCCCCATCCGGATCATCGGTGATCCCGTCCTGCGCACCGCCTGTGCCCCGGTGACCCGCTTCGACGCCGAGTTGCAGCAGCTCGTGGACGACCTGATGGACACCCTGCTCGGTGCGCCCGGCCGGGCCGGCGTCGCCGCTCCGCAGATCGGCGTCGACGCCCAGGTGTTCGTCTACGACGCCGACGGCCACCGGGGACACCTGATCAACCCCACCATCGAGGTGTCGACGGAGGTCCAGGACGACGACGAGGGCTGCCTGTCCATCCCGGGGCTGTACTTCCCGACCCGCCGGGCCCTGCACGCCACCGTGCACGGCGTCGACCGGCACGGCGATCCGCTGACCATCTCCGGCAGCGGATTCCTGGCCCGGGCGTTGCAGCACGAGACCGACCACCTCGCCGGCCGGCTCTACGTCGACACCCTGCACGGTGACGTGCGGCGGCGGGCGTTGCGGGAGATCCGCGCCGGCCGGTTCGACTCCCCCAGCCGCTCCCGCTGACCGGCGGCGGCTCAGCCCGCCCCGATGGTCAACGTGTACTCGCCGAACCGGGCGACCCGGGTGAAACCGAGCCGCCGGTAGAGGCGCAGCGCCGTGGCGTTGTCGGTCTTCACGTTCAACGTCACGTGGTCGACGCTGTCGCGCAGCCGGGCGCACAGCGCGGCGACGGCGCCGGTAGGTCGGACCGGCCGAGCACCTCACCCGCGCCGGTGACCGCGTCCAGCCGGGCCGGCTCCGCAGCCCCGTGGTAGAGCAGCACGACCTGGTCTCCGCGCCGGAACCACGAGGTGTACGGCCAGAAGAAGTCGTCGAGGTCACCCAACTGGTAGGCGTACAGGACCGGATCGCGGCGCAGCAGCGCGGCCAGTACGGCACGGTCGTGTTCGGCGCGGACCGGCACCGGTCAGCAACCGCGGGTGGGGAGGTTCTCGTCGGCCCACCGGGCGAGTGCGTCCAACGCCGGCAGCAGTGCGGTGCCGCGTTCGGTCAGTTGGTAGCTGACTCCCAGCGGCGGCCCTTCCCGGACCGTGCGGCTGACCAGGTCGACCCGGGCCAACTCACCCAGCCGGTCCGACAGCACCGATTCGCTGATTCCGGGCAGCGCCCGGGTCAGCTCGGCGAAGCCGGCCGGGCCGGCGGCGAGGGTGCCCAGGATCATGCCGTTCCATCTCTTGCCGAGGAACGCGAACGCGCGGGACAGGCCCCCCGGGCAGGCGCGGGGCCCGTCGTCGACAGGGGGGCACGTCGTCATCTGTCCAGCATACGTGGTCTGCAACTCACCCTAGCGACTACGAAAAAACTAGCTGCTATCGTTGCCGCAGCACATCCGATCCGACCGGAGGCCAGCCATGACCCACGTCCTGCCCGACCAGTTGATCACCCTCGACCCCGCCGCCCAGGCCCAGCTGTTCACCGAAGCCCGCACCGCGAACACCTTCACCGACACCCCCGTCGGCGACGACCAGCTGCGGGCCATCTTCGACCTCGCCAAGTACCCACCCACCGCCATGAACGTCCAACCCCTGCGCGTGCTGTTCGTCCGCCCCGGCCCAGGCCGTGACCGGCTACTCACCCACGTCGCCGACGGCAACCGGGCCAAGACCACCACCGCCCCCGTCGTCGCCGTCCTCGCCGCCGACACCGACTTCCACGAACATCTCGACACCGTCTTCCCGGTCCGCCCCGGCATGCGCGAGCACTTCGCCGCCGACCCCACCGGACGGGAGAACATGGCCCGCTTCAACGCCGGACTCCAGGTCGGCTACTTCCTGCTCGCCGTCCGCGCCGCCGGTCTCGCCGCCGGCCCCATGGGCGGCTTCGACCCCGCCGGTGTCGACGCCGAGTTCTTCGCCGGCACCAGCTGGAAGTCCCTGCTCCTGGTCAACATCGGCCACCCCGGCCCGGACGCCTGGTACCCCCGGTTGCCCCGCCTGGACTACGACACCGCCGTCCGGCACGCCTGAGCCCACCGTCGGGCCGGTTGGGCGCCACCGCACGCTCAGCCGGCCGACCACTGGTCGTAACCCAACTTCACCACCAGCGCCGCCACCACCACCAGCAACACCACCCGCACGAACCCCGCCCCCCGGCGCAACGCCAGCCGCGCCCCCACCGCCGCCCCCGCCACGTTGCACACCGCCATCGCCAGCCCCAACCCCCACCACACGTGCCCGGTCGCGGCGAACACCGCCAACGCCCCCAGATTCGTCGCCGCGTTGACCACCTTCGCCATCGCCGAGCCGTGCAGGAAATCCGCCCCCACCAACACGGTGAACGCCAGCACCAGAAACGTCCCCGTACCGGGACCGATCAACCCGTCGTACAGGGCGATACCCACGCCGGTCACCCCCACCGCCGCCGTCACCCGCACCGGAGTCCGCCGTCGCGGCACCGCCACCGTCCCCAGCCGGGGCCGCACCGCCACGAACAATGCCACCAGCAGCAACACCACCAACACCACCGGCCGGTACGCCTGCGCCGGCACCGATCCCGCCAAGGCCGCCCCCACCCCCGCGCAACCCACCGCCAGCACCGCCGCCGGAGCCGCCACCGCCCAGTCCACCCGGGTACGCCGGGCGAACGTCACCGCCGCCGTCGACGTCCCCGCGATCGCCGCCAACTTGTTCGTCCCCAACGCCGTCGCCACCGGCACCCCCGGTGCCGCCACCAACAACGCCGGCAACAACAACAACCCGCCCCCGCCCACCACCGCGTCGACCCCACCAGCCAGGGCGGCCGCAATCAACAGGGTCGTCAACGACACAGGATCCACGGGCGGCAATTCTGCCCACCCCACCCGCCCACCCGGCCACCGAAGTGGCCCAGCTCACCGCCCCCGCCGCCGACGCATCCACACCCCCACCGCACCCAGCGCCACGAACACCAGCACCGAACAACACAGCAACTTGATCATCCGGTAACTGTGCCACGGACGTAGGGTGCACAGGTGCGCCTGGCGACCTTCAACCTGCTGCACGGCCGCTCCCTGACCGACGGGCTCGTCGACCCCGACCGGCTCACCGCCGCCGTCCACGCCCTCGACGCCGACGTCCTCGCCCTCCAGGAAGTCGACCGCGACCAGTCCCGCAGCGGCCACCACGACCTCACCAGCATCGCCGCACACGCCCTCGGTGCCCCCGAACACCGCTTCGCCGCCGCCGTCGTCGGCACCCCAGGCGAACAGTTCCGGCCCCTGCGCCACGACGACGACGGCCACGGCGAACCCTGCTACGGCATCGGCCTGATCAGCCGCCACCCCGTGCGCACCTGGCAGGTCACCCGGCTGGCCCCCGCACCCGTACGATCCCCGATCTACGCACCGGGCCCCGGCGGTGGACTGCTGCTGCTGCGCGACGAACCCCGTGTCGTCCTCGCCGCCGTCCTCGACACCCCGCACGGCCCCCTCACCGTCGCCGCCACCCACCTGTCCTTCGTCCCCGGCTGGAACGCATACCAACTGCGCCGCGTCGTGCGCGCCCTGCGTGCCCTGCCCGGTCCCCGCATCCTCCTCGGCGACCTCAACCTGCCCGCCGGCCCCGCCCGCCTGCTCACCGGTTGGCGACCCCTCGCCCGCCGCCCCACCTACCCCGCCATCGCACCCCGGGTGCAGCTCGACCACATCCTCGCCGACCCCCGGGGGCTGCACCGGCTGCCCCCGGTCACCGCCGTCGACACCCCCCGCTCGACGATCTCCGACCACCGGCCGCTGGTCGTCGACCTCGGCTGACTGCCGCCGCCCGGCAGTTCGCTGCGGCGCCCGCGTCACGGAAACGCCCATCGCCACCGACCTGTCCGTGGTGGGCACGCGACGGACACGGGCACGGTACCCCTGACGAACGTCGCCCTGGAGGCCCCCGACCCCGATCTCGCTCACCTGCGGCAGAAGCGGGCGTCAGGTCGACGCGCGGGGGAGTTTGGCGGCCACGGCGTCGAGGACCCATTCCAGGCCGGCCGCGAAGGACGTCTCGGCATCGACGTCCATGGCGTCGTGCACGGCCCTGCTCAGTGCCGGGAAGCGGCCGGTGGCCAACATTCCGGTCAGGTGCGGGCCCCAAGCGCGCTGCCAGTCGCGCTTGGACAGACCGGTGGCGCGTTCGGCCCGCAGGTCCGCGACCTCGCGTCTGATCGCGCCGGTGACGTAGGCGCTGACCGTCGCGACGGCGCGCATCACGGTGTCGATGTCGGCGAGGCCGTCGAGGGCGGCCAGCTTGGCCTCGGTCACGGCGAGGCCGTTCGGGCCGAGGGTCGGGCGGCCGCCGAGCAGGTCGGCCAACCATTCGTGCCGCAGCGCCGCCTGCCTGGTGCGGTCGGCGTGCATACGCAGTGCCTCCCGCCAGTCGCCCGGCTGCTGCTCGGGAAGGATCTCGGCGTGGACCTCGTCCACCATCAGGTCGAGCAGGTCGTCCTTGGTGGAGATGAATCCGTACAGCCGCATCGGGCCGGCGTCCAGCCGGGCGGCGACCTTGCGCACCGACACCGCCGCCAGCCCGCCCTCGTCGGCCAGGGCGATGGCGGCGGCGACGATCCGCTGCCGGTCGAGCGGCGTCGGAGACCTGGGCGGCTCCGGTCGGTCCCACACGGTCATGGTCACTCCCTGCTGTTGCACAGCATTGTAGGAGCTCGATACAGTGTATTCCTATGAGACATCGTATTGCGGTGGTCGGGGGCGGCCCGGCTGGCCTTACCTTCGCCCGGGTCCTGCACCGCCACGGCTACCCGGTCGCGGTGCTCGAACGCGATCCCGGACCCGACGCCCGCCCTCCGGGCGGGAGCCTCGACCTGCACGAGGAACTGGGCCAGCTGGCGCTGGACAAGGCGGGGCTGCTGACCGATTTCCAGGCGCTGTCCCGTCCCGAGGGTCAGGCCATGCGCATCCTGGACCCGACCGGGACCGTCCTTCGGGACTGGCGACCACGATCGGACGAACGGGCCAATCCCGAGATCGACCGTGGGCAACTGCGTGACCTGCTGCTCGGCGGTCTCGACGTCCGGTGGGGACGGAAGGTGACCCAGGTGATGCCGAGCACCGGGCAGGGGCCAGTGGTGCATTTCGCAGACGGACAGCAGGAGACGTTCGATCTGGTGGTGGGCGCGGACGGAGCCTGGTCCCGGGTCCGCCCGGCGGTGTCGTCGGTGACGCCGCACTACACGGGCGTCACCTCGGTCGAGACCTCCCTGGACGACGTCGACACCCGCCACCCCGACCTCGCCCGGTTGATCGGCGACGGTGCACTCGCCGTGTACGGCGTGAACCGGTCCCTGGTCGCCCAACGCAACAGCGGCGGTCACGTCAAGGTGTACGCCACCTTCCGCGCCCCGTCGGACTGGCACACGGAGCTGGACCTGGCCGACGTCGAGGCCACGCGGTCGGGTCTGCTGGCGCTGTTCGACGGCTGGGCCGCTTCCGTGCTCGACCTGCTCGGCCACGGCACCGCTTTCGTCCACCGCCCCTGCTACGTCCTGCCCGTGTCCCACACGTGGGCCCACGTCGCCGGGGTGACGCTGCTGGGTGATGCCGCCCATCTGATGCCACCGTTGGGGGCCGGCGCGAACCTCGCGATGCTGGACGGCGCCGAGCTCGCGGAGTCCGTCGCCGTCGGCCCGGAGGATCTTGACGAGGCCGTCCGGGCCTTCGAGGAACGGATGTGGGCGCGGGCCAACAGGTGGGCGGCGATGACGACGGCTGGTCTGGAACGCCTAGTGAGCCCGGACCCCGCCGAAGCGGTCGCCCTCTTCGACCAGGTCCAACCGTCCTGACCGCCGGGCAACGAGAAGCCGCACGCTGACCTCGTTCGGGGGACTCGGGAAACCGGTCGGGGGCGGGAGTACGTCCCACCCCCGACCGGCTCGCTAAATCCCTAACGCCCTATTAGCGGCTTCTCGGTAGCCGCTGCGAGGAAGGTCTGACCCATGCCCCGACACTTGACCACGCTGCTGGCGCCGCCGCTGCTGGCCCTCAGCGCGTGCACCGCCGCCACAGCCGCGCCAACGACACCCCCTCAGCTCCCACCCGCGAGCACCACACCCAACCCCGGGCAGTCCGAATGGCCACGCCAACAGGAACTGGGGGACGCCGCAACGACCGTGGACGAAACGGCCCCGTCGCGCTGGCCCGACGCCTACGCCGGAGTGGCCCTCGACATGCCCGCCCAGCTCCTGCTGGTACAGCGCATCCCCACCCCCGGATTCGACGCCGCCGTCCGAGCGGTGGTGCCCACCGTGACAGTGCAGTTCACCGACGCCAGGTACTCCAAGCGGACCCTCGACGCGTGGGTCGAGCAGATCAGCGACGACTTCACCTACTGGCAGGGGCGAGGCATTCAGCTGCACAGCGTCGGCGCGGAGCCCGGCCAGTACGTGGCGGTCGGCATCAACAACCCGAAGCGCGACGCAGGCAAGATCAGCGCCCGCTACCCGCGCATGGACCTGCGGGTGGTGCAGGGCAGCCCCGCGGTACTCGCTACCGCAGGCTGACAATCCGGTCTTCTCGCCGGGGCTCACCGAGCGGATCGCCGGTTTGATCCTCCGCCACACGACCTGACTTCACGCCGCCCGCACCCGCGCATGCCCCTTGGCTGCGGAGCGGCCTCGTGGCCCCACGCGCGCCCGCCATCAGCCCTCGCTCGTCGTCGGCCTCCACCCTCGACCACACCCGCCCGTATTATCGAATAACTATTACCAGTAATTCGCTAAACCAGTAGTGCATATGGGGCAGATCGACCAGACACCATAATGTCTGTTCTGTTATTTTCCTACATCCATGTAGGAATTACCCGTCTGTTGCCGGCTGTTCCAGATAGCGCAACGCGGCACGCAGCGACTGGGGAGAGTCCCTGAAGTGGCCAAGCGCGGCATTGCAGCCCACGCAGAGCAGTCCTCGCACCCGCTTGGTCTCGTGGCAGTGGTCCACCACGAGACGCGCGGCATCAGCCGTGGGCGTTCCGTCCAACCGGGGGCGACCGACGGGGTGGGAGGGAATGTCGCGCTCGTGAGTGCCGCAAATGGCACAGCGGTGGTCTTGGGCGGCGCGTCGCGCGTCGTACTCCTGCTCTGTGATGCCGTACTTCGTGCGGAGGTTCATCGCCCGCACCGCCGCCGGTCCAAGCCTCTGGCGAGTGGCGCGGTTCATGTCGCGGCCTCGCTGCAGGCAAGTCGAGCAGCAGATGGTGGGGCATCCTGATGTTCCGATGAAGGCGTTGACACTCCGCGACTTCCGGCACCGCTTGCACACTCTGCTTTCTGACACGTGCGCAATGTAGTCGCCGGTAGTGACAAATCCTCCTGTTCAGGAAGGCCTGGGCCCTGCCGGGCCTCGTCGAGTAACGCGCCACGCATGGTGCGGTGAGGATTATTCCTAGCCTGCGTTGAGGCCTCGTGACCCGCTGGTGCCTCCAGGCTTGGGACCGGTGCTCGGTAGCTGGTCGACGATGCCTGTGGGTGCGTGGTCGAGCAGTTCCCGCAGATCCCCGGTCGACACTTCCAGGACACCGGCGCAGGCCAGGGCGTGCAGCCAACCCATCGCCCCGGCGACCTCGCCGGACCGGGCCGGGACACCGAGGGCAGCGGCCAGCTGCGGATACGTCCACGCTGGCCCGGTGAGGGTGAACGTCCGGCCCCGGGTGTCGGCCCGCAGCAGGGCGGCGACGGCGGCCTCGGCCAGGTCCGCCCGGGCGGCGGTGTTCAGACCCCGGCCGTCGGTGGCGTGCACCAGCACGTCGACCCCGACCGCCGCGTCGACCAACGGCTCGGTGTAGAACGGGTTGCGCAGCACCGTGTGGGCCAGCCCTGCCGCCACGAGCGCCTCTTCGGTGGCCCGGTGGGCGTCGAAGAGACCCTCGACCGGGTGGAAGCTGGTGTAGACCACGTCGGTGACCCCGGCGCGCAGCGCCGCCGCCACGACGGCACGATGCTGTGCGGTACGGCGGGCGGGGTCGAGTTCGGGGGACGAGACGAAGATCAGCCCGGTGACCCCGGCGAAGGCGCTGACCAACGTGTCGGGAGCGTCGTAGTCGCCGGGGCGTACGGCGACTCCCAGGTCCCGGGCGCGGCCGGGCTCGCGGGCGACGGCCACGATCCGGTCGGGCCGTACCCGGTCACGCAGGTGTGCGACGGCTAGGCGGCCGAGGGCGCCGGTGGCCGCGGTGACGGCGAACAGTTCGTGGGGCATGGGCACACCCTGGCCGGCGATCCGGTCGCGGACAACCGGGTTTCGCCGACCGTCGCCCGACGCGGGGCGGTGCCCGGCGGCCGGCGGTGCCACGATGGTGCGATGAGCGACGAGCCGATCGACCTGACGACCGCGCTGGCCTCCTTCGACCAGCTGTGGAGCCCACACATCGTCACCCGGGTCAACGACTACGACGTCCGGGTGGCGAAGGTGGCCGGCGAGCACGTGTGGCACACCCACGACCACACCGACGAGTTTTTCCTGGTCCTCGATGGTGAGCTGCGCATCGCCCTGCGCGACGACGCCGGCGAGCGCACGGTGGTGCTGCCCCGGGGCGCGGTGTACGTGGTGCCGCGCGGGGTGGCGCACCGACCGTCCGCCCCCGCCGGGGCGTCGATCCTGCTGTTCGAGCCGTCGGGGACGTCCAGCGTGGGGGACCGGCACGACGAGGTGCCCGCCCACGTGGACGCCACCACCGGCCACCCCCTCTGAGCCTCACCCGTCGGGTTGACGAGCGGGCCGCAACGCGGTAAATACTGAAGTACGAGTTGAGCCCACCCGACTCAACTCAAGGACCTTCGGCCCGAGGAAACCGAGGAGGCACGACCATGCTGATGCGTACCGACCCGTTCCGGGAGATCGACCGGCTCGCCGAGCAGCTGCTGGGCACCACCAGCCGACCCGCCGTGATGCACCTGGACGCCTGGCGCGACGGCGACCACTTCCACGCCGCGTTCGACCTGCCCGGCGTGGACCCCGACAGCATCGACTGCACGGTGGAACGCAACGTGCTGACCGTCCGCGCGCAGCGCCGCCGTCCCACCACCGAATCCGTCGAACTGGTCGCCGCCGAGCGGCCGATGGGCACCTTCTCCCGGCAGCTCTTCCTCGGCGACACCCTCGACACCGACCGCCTGGAGGCGGCGTACGAGCACGGTGTGCTGACCTTGCGCATCCCGATCGCGGAGCGCGCCAAGCCACGCCGGGTGCCCGTCACCGCCGGCGATGGGCGCCGGCAGCTCACCGCCTGACCTGCGCACCAACACGGTGGGGGCCGCACCGGCCCCCACCGGGCGGACGACTTCGGGTGATCCGGTCGGGCGCGCCTCACCACGATTCCCCACCGAGGCTGAGAGCCTTTTTCACATGCCGCGCCCCGACGTCCCCGTGCTGCCCCACACCTCGACCCGCCCGGCCCTGTCCGGCACACCTGTCGACTTCACCGAGGCGTGGCTGCGCAACCGGAGGCTGTCGGCGCACACCCGCGACGCCTACCGGCGCGACATCGCCGGCTGGCTCACCTGGTGCGCCGCCGGTGACCTGGATCCGCTGCGGGCCAACTTCCTCGACGTCAACGCCTACGCCCGGCAGTTGGAGGCCACCCCGGCGGCACGCAGCGGTCGGCCACTGACCCCCGCCACCGTGGCCCGGAAACTGTCCGCCCTGTCCAGCTGGTACGAGTTCCTGGTCAAGCTGCGTGCGGTGGACGCCAACCCGGTCTCCGGCGCCGACCGCCCACGCGTCGACCGGGACCACTCGGCCACCGTCGGGCTCAGCCCGCAGGAGGTCGACGCACTGCTGGCCGCCGCCGACGCCGACACCGGCCCGACGGCCGCCCGCAACCGGGCCGCCGTCGCCCTGCTGGCCGACCTCGGGCTGCGCGTCGGTGAGCTGGTCTCGCTCGACCTCGCCGACCTCGGGGCCGAACGGGGGCACCGCAGCGTCCGCTTCGTCGGCAAGGGCGGCAAGCCACGCCGCCGGGCACTCACCCCGGGTACCGCGTACGCCGTGGACGCCTACCTGGCCGACCGGGCCGCTGCGGCGGGGGTGAGTGTGGACGCGTTGACCGGACCGCTGCTGGCCACCACCACCGGTGGCCGCCTCGACCGGCACTCGGTGTTCCGGTTGGTGCGCCGGTTGGCCGCCACCGCCGGCATCGCGGCGGCGGCGAAGCTGTCCCCGCACTCGCTGCGGCACGCCTTCGCCACCACCGCCCGCGAGGAGGGGGTGCCGCTGGAGGACGTCCAGGACGCGATGGGTCACGCCGATCCGCGGACCACCCGCCGCTACGACCGGGACCGGCACAACCTCGACCGGGACCCGGCATACGTCATCTGGGCGGCCCGGGCGCGACGGCGGGGCTGAGAGAAGGACCCGTCGACCCCGGTGAGCGCCCGCTGCGGGGGAGCCCGGCCCTCGTCCGGCCACATCGGGCGGGTGTCTCAGCCGAGCAGGTCCAGGTGGTGGTGGGCGTCGGCGGAGACGTCCTCGTGCCGCAGCCACCGTCGGGCCCACAACCGGGCGGCCACCTCGGCCTGCTGGTCACCCCACGCGGCCTGCTCGACCAGCAGCGCCGTGGTCAACGCGTACGCCATCCGCAGCGCCACCGCCCGCGCGCCGGCCCGTACCGGCACCGCGCCCGGGTCGGCGGTCACCTCGGCGAGGGTGACCTGCAGCTCCCGCACCACCTCGGCGAGGGTGTCGGCCAGGGCCGGCGCCAACGGCCTGGCCAGGTCCACCGCCCCGGCCAGCCGACGCAGCAGCGGGGTGCCGGCGTCCTCCCGGGTAACCGCGCGCAGCACGTCCACCGCCAACACGTTGGTGGTGCCCTCCCAGATCGGCAGCACCTGCGCGTCGCGCAGCAACCTCGGCACCCCGGTGTCCTCGACGTAACCGGCCCCGCCGAACGCCTCCACGTACTCCGCGGCCGAGGCCACCGCCCACCGGCCGGTGGCCAGCTTCGCCAACGGCGCCACCACCCGCAGCTCCGCGGCGGCCTGCGGGTCGGCGCCCACCTCCGCCCGCCCGAGCAACGCGAACGCGTGACCGGCCAGGACGAACGCGCCCGCCGCGTCGACCGCCAAGGCCCCCAGGGTGGCCCGGTGCAGCGGATCGTCGGCCAGCGGCCCGCCCGCGACGTGCCGGCTGCCCGCGTAGGCCCGGGCGTAGGCCAGGCCACGGCGCATTCCCGACGCGGCGGCCGAGGCGTTGTGCACCCGGGTCACCACCACCAGGGTCATCGCCCGCGCCAGCCCCGGCACCGCCGGGTCACCCAACGGCGACGCGTACGCGTCGCGCAGCCCGATCTCGGCGGTCGGCAGCGCCCGGGTGCCCAGCTTGTCCTTGAGCCGGTGCACCGTGATCCCGGGGGCGGGAGAGCCCGGCGCGGCGTCCGCCCCGGCCAGCGGTGAGTCGGTGGCGTACCGGGGCACCAGGAACGGGGCGAGGACCCGGCTGCCCCGGCCGGCGCCCTCGGGCCGGGCCAACGCCACCGCCACCGCCGCGTCGGCGGCCGAGCAGAACCACTTCTCCCCGGTCAACCGCCACGACCCGTCGGCGGCGGGCCGCCCGACCGTGGTGGTGCGGGACAGGTCCGAGCCGCCCTGCGACTCAGTCATCCACTGCCCGCTGACGACCGCCGTGTCCGGGTCGGTGGAGATCAGCCGGGGCAGCCACGCGTCGCGTACTCCCGCGTCGACCCCGGGGCTGCTGAGCAGCGCGGCCGCGCCGTCGGCCATCGCCACCGGGCAGGAGAAGGTCGCCGACTCCGGCCCGTACAGGTGCAGCAGGGCGTGCTGGACGACGCGGGCGGCGGCCCCCCACGTGCCGCGCGCCGACTCCAGGTAGGGCAGCGCGACCACGGCGTGCCGGGCGGCGGCGGCCCGTTGCGCCTGCCACCCGGCGCTGGTGTCGACCCGGTCGACGCGGGCACCCCACGGGTCGTAGCGGACCAGCGTCGGCGGGTGGGCCTCGGCGTCGGCGTGCGCGGCGCGCAGCGGCCCGACGACGTCGGCGGCCAGGTCGGCCAGCCGCCCCTGCGCGGCGGCGTGCCCGGCCGGCCCGAGGTGCCGGGTGAGCCAGGACCGTAGCAGCGGATCACCGGTGTACGGGTCCTCGACGGCCGGTACCGGCTGCACGAAACGGCTCATCCGTCGCTCCTTCGCCAGGGGTGTCCGCCGACGGTAGACGATCGGCGCGGCGGCGCGACAGGGGTCGAAGCGCCTGCGCGGCACCTCCCCGGCCGCATACCGTCGCAGGTGATGGGTGTGGACCAGGTGTGGACCAGGCCGGCGCGGCGGCACCGCCCGGTGCGCACCGGGCTGTTCCTGGGTGGTCTCGCCGTCGGCCTGTGTCTGGTCGGGGTGGCCGGGTTGGGCCTGTGGAACATGCAGGTCGTCATGGGTGCCTCCGGCCCGGTGCGGGACACCGCCGACGGGTTCTTCCGGGAGCTGTCCGGCGGACAGGTCGACCCGGCCTACCGGCGGCTGTGCGCGCAGACCCGCAGCCGGTGGAGCGAGGTGGGTTTCGCCGGTTGGGTCCGCACCCCGCCGGTGGTCACCGGCTACGAGATCCTCGACGTGTCGGTGCGCACCAGGGCGGGCCGGCCCGCCGGTGAGGTGACCGTCCGGGTCACCCGCGACGGCGGGGCCGACGAACAGCGCCGGCTGCCGGTGGTCAAGGAGGACGGGAAGTGGCGGGTCTGCGGCGACCCGTACTGACCGCCGGCCCGTCGCGGGGCGAGGGTCCTCCCTCAGGTACGCGGGCCGAGGTCCCCCGAGCGGTAGTGCCGCCGGCACAGCACCTGGTAGCGCACCTCGGCGGTGTCCACGGTGTCGCCGATGACGACCTGGGCGCCCTCGCGGACCACCCGCCCGTCGACGACCCGGGCGTTGAGCAGCCCTTCCCGGCCGCACCAGCACAGCACCTCCACCTGGATGCGGGCCACCTCGTCGGCCAGTTCGAACAGCCGCCGGGCGGCCGGGAACAGGCAGGACCGGAAGTCGGTGGCCAGGCCGAAGGCGTACACGTCGACGTCGTAGCCGTCGACCAGCTCGGCCATCTGTTCGACGTGCGCCACGTCGTAGAACGACGCCTCGTCGCAGATCAGGTAGTCGATGCGCACCCCCTCGGCCCAGGTGTCGCGGACCAGGGTGCGCAGGTCCAACCCGTCGGTCACCTCGACGGCCGAGTGGGCCAGCCCGATGCGGGTGGTCACCTGCGGCCCCAACGACCTGTCGATGCGGGTGGTGACCAGTCCCCGGCGGCCCTGCCGGGCATGGTTGTAGTTCATCTGCAACGCCATGGTGGACTTCCCGCAGTCCATCGGCCCCCAGAAGAACTTCAACGCGGCGGCGTGCAACGGTCGACCGTCGACGCCCCGGGCGGCGGCGCAGCCGGTGCGCCCGTCGTCCGGGCCCGGGAGCGGGCGGGCCAGGCAGGAGGGGATGGCGTCGTCGGTCACGTCGGGGCAGCCTAGCCCATCGACACACGCCGTTGGGATTGCTGGGTTGCCCGCCGGTCAGAGCACCCGGGGCGGGGTGTTCCCGGCGGCGAGGATGGCCTTACGCATCGGCACGGCGGCCAGCAGCGCGAACCCGACCACGAAGAAGATCAGCAGCGACACCAGACCCACCCGGTAGGAGGAGGTGAGCTGGAACACCAACCCGAAGGCCAGCGGGCCGAGCCAACTGGTGCCCTTGTCGCTGATCTCGTAGAAGCCGTAGTACTCGCCTTCCCGGCCGGCGGGGATGAGCTGGCTGAACAACGACCGGCTCAACGCCTGGCTGCCACCGAGGACCAGACCGATCGCCGCACCGAGGACCATGAACGGCACCGGTGCCTCGGCGGGTAACCGGAACGCGCCGAGGATCACCCCGGTCCACAGCACCAGCGACAGCAGCACCGTCTTCCACGCGCCGATGCGCCGGGCCAACGCCCCCAACCCCAACGCGCCACCGAAGGCGAGGAACTGCACCAGCAGGATCGTCACGATCAGGGTGCTCTGCCCCAACCGCAGCTCCTCGGTGCCGTACTGGCTGGCCAGGGTGATCACCGTCTGGATGCCGTCGTTGTAGACCAGGAACGCCAGCAGGAAGAACAACGTCAACGGATACGCCTTGATCTCCCGCAGGGTCCGGCCCAACTGCCGGAACCCGTCGGTGACCACGTTACGACCGCCGCCGCGCAACGCCTCGGCGGTGGGATGCTCCCGCAACCACCGCAACGGCACCAGGGTGAACACCGCCCACCACACCCCGGCCGACACGATCGACCAGCGGGCCAGGTCCAGGGTGCGCTGCGGGTTGTCGTCCTCGCTGAGCAGCGTGACCGCCACCAGGTTCAACGCCAGCAGCAGCCCACCACCGAGGTAGCCGATGGCCCAGCCGCGGCTGGACACGGCGTCGCGTTCGTCGGGACCGGCCAGCTGCGGCAGGAACGAGTTGTACACCACCACCGCCGCCCCGAAGGCGATGTTGGCGACCAGGAACAACGCCCCGCCGAGCAGGTACCGCTCCCCGGTCACCAATGCCATCGCGATGGTCGCCCCCGCCCCGGTGAACGCCGCCCCGGCCAGCAACCGCTTCTTGTGCACCGTCCGGTCGGCGACCGCCCCCACCACCGGCAGCACGAACACCGTCAGGAACACCGACAACGAGATCAGGTACGGGTAGTACGACCCGGCGGCGACCCGGATGCCCAGCGGGTGCACGTACCCGTCGCAGCTGTCCGCGCCGAGTTCACAGCCGGCCGCCAACTCGGTGACGGTGGTGAGGAACGGGCCGAGGAACACCGTGATGACGGTGGTCTGGAAGGCCGAGTTGGCCCAGTCGTACAGGTACCAGCCCCGCCGTTCCCGGCGGGTGCTCGCCGGGGCGTCGGCGACGGTGGGGGTGGTGACCGGCTCGGCCATCGCGGTCCTCGGTGTTCAGGCGGCCCAGTGGCCGCGGCTGCGGTAGACGTCGCGCAGCACGTCGACGTGATCGGTCATGATGCCATCCACACCACGATCCAGTAAGTCGTGCATCTGGGCAGGTTCGTCGATCGTCCAGACGTGCACCTGCAACCCCGACCGGTGGCAGTAGGCCAGGAACCGGTGGTCGACCACCGGCACCCGCCCGTAGCGGGGCGGCACCTGCGCGGCCACCACCGACGGTGGCAACCGCACCGGTCGGCCGTGCCGCGACGCCCACCACAGCCGGGCCACCCCGCGCATGCCCAGCCCGGTGGCCACCCGGCCGCCGGTGGCCGCCCGCAGCCGGGTCAGCCGGGCGTCGCTGAACGACGCCAGGAGCACCCGGTCAGCCGCGCCGGCCCGGGTCACCGACTCGACCGCCGGGGTGACCGCCCCGTCGGCCTTCACGTCGATGTTGAACCGGACCTGCGGCCAACCGGCCAGCACCTCGTCGAGCCGGGGCACCACCGCGGCGCCGCCGACCCTCACCGATGCCAGGTCGGCCCAGCGCAGGTCGGCGATGCGCCCCCGCTCACCGGTGACCCTGTGCAGGGTGGCGTCGTGGAAGACCACACACACCCCGTCGGCGGTGCCGTGCACGTCGGTCTCCACGTACCGGTAACCCAGGTCGACGGCCCGGGTGAACGCGGCGACGGTGTTCTCGTCGCCGTCGGCGGCGCCACCGCGGTGGGCGAAGGCCAGCGGGGCGGGGGCGTCCAGGTAACCGGAACCGGTCGGCACGCAGCGCAGTATGCCCGCCCCCGGTGACCGGCGGGTGGCCGACCGGCGACCGTCGCCCCCCGGTGCGCCGGCGGCCTCAGTCGATCCACGCCCCGGTCAGCGCGGTGACGGTGGTGCCGTCGGGGTCGGCGAGCTTCACCCCGACGAACTGCCGGGCCGGCGCGGAGGTCTGCACCCGAGGCGGCGGGGTCGGCCCGGTGACGGCCCGCACTACGACCGCCGCGGCGTCGGCGGGGGACTGCGCGGCGGCGAACGCGTCGTCGGTACGCCGCAGGTATGCCCGCAGCGCCGGCCCGTACGCCCCGACGGCGGTCACCGCCGCGTCCCGGTCGACGCCGACGTTGGCGACGAACTCGCTGGCCACCGCCCCGGGCTCGACCACGGTGACGGTGACCCCGACGGTGGCGGCGACCGGCGTGAGGGACTCCATGAACCCCTCGACGGCGAACTTCGCCGCACAGTACGCCTCGTTGAACGGCTGCCCGACCACCCCGCCGACGCTGCTGACGGTCACCAGCCGGCCCCCGCTGGCCCTCAGGTGCACCAGGGCGGCCCGGCTGACGTGCAGCACCCCGAAGAAGTTGACCTCCATGACGGCGCGGACCGCGTCCACGCCGTCATGCTCCAGGGTGCCCAGGTGACCGGCGCCGGCGTTGTTGACCACCGCGTCGAGCCGCCCGTACCTGTCGACGACGTCGGCGACGGCGGCGGTGACCGACGCCGGGTCGACCACGTCCAGGTGCCGTACGTCGATCAGGTCGGCGACGCCGGCGGCCTCGGCGGCGGCCCGCAGCCGCGCGGCCCGGGACACGTCGCGCATGGTCGCCACGGTCCGCCAGCCGGCCCGCGCGCAGCCCAGGGCGGTCTCCAGTCCGATGCCGCTGGAGGTGCCGGTGATCAGGACGGTCTGTTCGCTCATTGCTGACCTTCTTCCGGGGGACGACTGTGCGTGGGCGTCGACCCGGGTCGGGGTGACGACGGGCGGCTGTGGATCCGGCTGGTGTCGACGGGACGGCCCGGGTCGACGTGCCGGGGGCTGTCGGGTTCGTCGGGGCGCAGCGGCACCAGGATGTCGGTGATCGCGTCGACGATCCGGTCGGTGCCCTGGCGGGCCGCGCCGGGCGCGGTGGGGGAGAGGTCCCGCAGGTCCAGTGGCGCGCCGAAGCGGACCCGGATCACCGGCCGGCGCAGCAGTGACCGGCCCAGCCCGCGCAGCATCCCCCGGGGCGTCCGATAGGGCAGCACCTCGTGTGACCCCCACTGGGCGACGGGCACCACCGGGGCGCCGCAGGTCATCGCGAGCCGTGCCGTGCCGGTCTTGCCCCGTTCGGGCCACATGGCCGGGTCCAGCCCGATGCGGCCCTCCGGATAGACCAGCACCACCGAACCGGCGGTGACCGCGGCGGCGGCGTCGTCGAGGGCCCGGCGTACGGCGGTGGTGCCCCGGTCGACGCGCAGATGCCCGGCGTGACGCATCAGCGCGCCGAGCCCGGGGGCGCGGAACAGCCCTCCGGTGGCCATGAAGCGGGGCGCCATGCCCCGGGCCCGGCAGGCGGCGCCCAGGACGATGGGGTCGAAGGGGCTGATGTGGTTGGCGGCCAGGATCAGCGGCCCCCGACGCAGGTGCGCGGGCACGTCCCCGGTGACCTCCAGCCGGGCCAGCAGGGCGACGACCAGCCGGGCGAACAGTTGGGCGGCACGCCAGAACAGTGGTGGCTGCCAGCCGGGGCGCGGGGTGTCCATCAGTCGCCGATGGTCGCACGGGCACGGGGGAGGACCGGACCCCGGGTCGGGTGGCCTGCGGTGATCAGGGTCATTGGTCCCGGGTCGGGTCGTGACCCCCGGCCCTGCCCGTCGGGCTACGACACGCAGTAGTATCTACTACGTATCGTAGTATCAACGGCAGGGGGATCCCGGTGGACGCGTTGGACGTCGCCCGCTGGCAGTTCGGTGTCACCACCGTCTACCACTTTCTCTTCGTACCACTGACCATCGGACTGTCCGTCCTGGTCGCCATCCTCCAGACCCGATGGCACCGCACCGGCGACGAGAAATACCTCAAACTCACCAAGTTCTACGGCAAACTCTTCCTGATCAACTTCGCCATGGGAGTGGTCACCGGCATCGTGCAGGAATTCCAGTTCGGCATGAACTGGTCCGACTACTCCCGCTTCGTCGGCGACATCTTCGGCGCCCCCCTCGCCATCGAGGCCCTGGTCGCCTTCTTCCTCGAATCCACCTTCATCGGCCTGTGGATCTTCGGCTGGGACCGGCTACCCCCACGCCTGCACCTGGCCAGCATCTGGGCCGCCGCCATCGGCACCAACCTGTCCGCCTACTTCATCCTCGCCGCCAACTCGTTCATGCAGAACCCCGTCGGCTACCGCTTCAACCCCGACACCGGCCGCGCCGAACTCACCGACTTCCCCGCCGTCCTCACCAACAAGGTCGCCCTGATCACCTTCCCGCACACCCTCGCCGGCGCCTTCCTCGTCGCCGGCTCCCTCGTCACCACCGTCGGCCTCTGGCACCTCATGCGCCACCGCACCAGCCCCGACACCGACGCCTACCGGTACGCCACCCGCTTCGGCGCCTGGGTCGTCCTGATCTCCGCCACCCTGGTCCTGCTCACCGGCGACATCCAAGGCAAGATCATGACCCAGGTGCAGCCGATGAAGATGGCCGCCGCCGAAGGCCTCTACACCACCGAGAGCCCCGCCTCGTTCTCCGTACTCACCATCGGCAGCCTCGACGGCAGCCGCGAAGTCTTCGCCCTCAAGATCCCCTACCTGCTGTCCTACCTCGGCACCGGCGACCCCCACGGCACCGTCCACGGCATCGACGACCTCCAGGCCCAGTACGCCAGCCAGTACGGCCCCGGCAGCTACACCCCGATCATCCCGGTCACCTACTGGAGCTTCCGCTTCATGATCGGCTTCGGACTCGCCGCCGCCGCCATCGCCCTGCTCGTCCTCTGGGCCCAACGCAAAGGCCGCACCCCCACCAACCGCTGGCTGCTGCGCGCCGGCCTGATCATGCCCGCCCTACCCCTGCTCGCGAACTCCTTCGGCTGGATCTTCACCGAAATGGGCCGCCAACCCTGGATCGTCTTCGGCGAAATGCTCACCCGCGACGGCGTCTCCCGCACCGTCTCCCTCACCGAAGTCCTCACCTCCTTCACCGCCTTCACCCTCATCTACGCCACCCTCGCCGTCATCGAATTCAAACTCCTCCTCCGCTACGCCCGCGCCGGCGTACCCGACATCACCCCCACACCCGACGACACCGACGACGCCGAGCGCCCGCTCGCCTTCGCCTACTGAGCCCCGGAGCCCCCCGTGGAACTGACCACCATCTGGTTTCTCCTCGTCGCCGTGCTCTTCACCGGCTACTTCATCCTCGAAGGCTTCGACTTCGGCGTCGGCATGCTGCTCCCCGTCCTCGGCCGCGACGACCGGCAACGCCGCGTCCTCATCAACACCATCGGCCCCGTCTGGGACGGCAACGAGGTCTGGCTCATCACCGCCGGCGGCGCCATGTTCGCCGCCTTCCCCGAGTGGTACGCCACCCTCTTCTCCGGCTTCTACCTACCCCTACTACTCATCCTGCTCGCCCTCATCGCCCGCGGCGTCGCCTTCGAATACCGCCACAAGCGCCCCGAAGCGACCTGGAAACGCCGCTGGGACCACGCCATCTTCTGGGGCTCCGCCATCCCCGCCGTCCTCTGGGGCGTCGCCTTCGCCAACATCCTCCGCGGCGTACCGCTCGACGCCGACCACGAATACGTCGGCGGCCTGCTCGACCTGCTCCACCCCTACGCCCTGCTCGGCGGCCTCACCACCCTCGGCCTGTTCCTCACCCACGGCGCGGTCTTCCTCGCCCTCAAAACCACAGGCGACATCCGCCACCGCGCCGGCACCCTCGCCGTCACCCTCGGCGCCGGCACCGCCGTGGCCGCCGTCGCCTTCCTCACCTGGACCCTCACCATCCGCTCCAGCCCGGCCGCCGTCGTGCTCGCCGTAGGCGCCGCCCTCGCCCTGCTCGGCGCCCTCGCCGCCGCCCGGGTACGCCGCGAAGGCTGGGCCTTCACCGGCACCGCCCTCGCCATCGCCCTCGCCGTGGCCACCCTCTTCGCCGCCCTGTTCCCCAACGTCATGCCCTCCACCCTCGACCCCGCCGGCACCCTCACCGCCACCAACGCCGCCTCCACCCCCTACACCCTCAGAATCATGACCTGGGTAGCGGTGATCTTCACGCCGATCGTCCTCGCCTACCAAGGTTGGACCTACTGGGTGTTCCGCAAGCGAATCGGGGTACAGAACATCCCGCAACACTAGAAAGACGCGCGAGGGGCGCGGGGACGCGGGGCCGGTGCGAGGGGGTCGCACCGGCCCCGCAACGCATCCCCACACAAACCGATCGCCGCCCCACCCACCCACCGCTATCGTCGCCGCATGCATGCCCCACACGTCCGGGAACTCACCGACGACGACGCCACCGCCGCCTGGCACCTCGGCCGTACCACCTTCGGCTCCGACCCGCAACCACCACCACCGACCACCACCCCCGGCACCACCCGCTACGGCGCGTTCGACCACACCGGCCGCCTCATCGGCAAAGCCGTCGACCTCCACCACGACCAGTGGTGGGACGGCCGCACCGTCGCCGCCGCCGACATCGCCAGCGTCGCCGTCACCCCCGAAGCCCGCGGCCGAGGCGTCGCCCGCGCCCTGCTCACCGCCCTGCTACGCGGCGCACACGACCGGGGCGCCGCCATCAGCGCGCTCTTCCCCACCGTCGCCGCCCCCTACCGGGCCTGCGGCTGGGAAACCGCCGGCACCCTACGCACCGTCGAACTACCCACCGCCCTGCTCACCCGCCACCAACCCACCCCACACCTCACCGTCCGCCCCGGCACCCCCGCCGACCTCACCACCGTCGACGACCTGCACACCACCACCGCCCGCCACCGCCGCGGCCTGCTCGCCCGCAGCGGACCCCTGCACGAGCACCACCGCGCCCGCCACACCACCGACGCCACCCTGCCCTACGACGGCCTCACCCTCGTCGAACACCACGGCCACCTGGTCGGCTACGCCGGCTGGAACCGCCGCGACGGCTACGGCGACCACGGCACCCTCACCGTCGAAGACCTCGCCGCCACCACCGCCGACGCCGCCCGCGAACTCGTCGGCGTCCTCGCCAGCTGGCACAGCGTCGCCCCGACCCTGCGCCTGCCCCTGATCCCCGGCGACCCCCTCACCCCCCACCTACCGGTGGAGAAGGCCCGCGAACACGAACAGGACACCTGGATGCACCGCCCCGTCGACGTCAGCCGCGCCATCCGCGACCGAGGCTGGCCGGCACACCTGCACGGCACCGCCACCTTCACCCTCGACGACCCCCTCGCCGACTGGAACACCGGCACCTGGCACCTGGAGATCACCAACGGCAGCGCCGACCTACGCCGCACCACCACCCCCGCCGACCTGCACCTCACCGTCCGCGGCTTCGCCCTGCTCTACACCGGCGCCGCCACCGCCCGCACCATCGCCCAGGCCGGCCTCCTGCACCACCCGACCGGCACCGACCCCGCCACCCTCGACCTGCTCGCCGCCGGCGGCCCGGCCCAACTCGGCGACTACTTCTGACCCGGCCCCGCCGCACCACACCCCCCACCGCCGCGGAGACGCCCCGACCGCCACCCGAGCACGGGAAACCAGCCGTCGGGCCGCCCACCACGAACCGACCTCAGCGCGCCTCGCGCAACTCCGCCAACCGCGCCTCGATCTCCGCCAACTCGGCACGCAGCTTCTCCGCCTGCTGCTCCGCCTCCGACCGCTCCGCCGACAGGATCTGCTCCACCGCCTCCTGCACCCCCGGCACGTCCACCAGCGCCACCATCCGCAACGCCTCCGCCGGCTTCACCACGTACGGCTTCGCCAACGCCTTCGCCCCCTGCTGCGCCGCCACCGTCCACTCACCGTCGGCATACGCCAACGTCACCGTCAACCCCGCCGGCCCCTTCGGCTTCGCCACCTTCGCCGGCCGACGCGCCGCAGGCTTCTCCACCACCGGCACCGGCTCCGCCGCCGGCTCCTCCCGACGCTGCCCCGGCACCCGGGGCGTGTCCAACACGAACTCCGGCGCCGACTTCGACTCCACCTGCTCCACCACCGGCTCCGGCTTCGGCTCCGCCACCCGGCGACCCACACCGCGCGGCGCCACCGCCACATCAGCGGGGGAGAAGGGCAACTCGTCACGGCCGAACCGCACCACCACGAACTCGTCGGACACCGCCGGATCGGTCAGCTCCACCACCTGACCCACCTGCCCGGCGACCTGCCCCGCCGCCGCGGTGAACACCACCTTCGGCTTCCGCCCCGCCGCCAACGCCTCCCGGATGCCCCGCACCTCGTCCTCGGACAAACCCTGGTCCACCATCACAGCCCTCTTTCGTACACGTGTTTGATCCTGCCTTGATACCAGCCCACCACGACAACCGGAAGATCAGCCCCCCAGGACCCGCAACGCCTCATCGGCGTGCTCGTTCATCCCCAACTCACTGTGCACCACCGCCAGCACCCGCCGATCCACCCCGATCACGAACGTCATCCGCCGAGTGCTCAACGGCCCCAACGGCAACCGCCGCCGCACCCCGAACGCCTGCGCCACCACCCCGTCGACATCCGACAACAGCGGATAGTCGAACCCGTGCAACCGGGAGAACTCCGCTTGCCTCGCCACCGGATCCCGACTGATCCCCACCCGCTGCGCCCCCACCGCCGCGAACTCCGCCGCCAGATCCCGAAAGTGACAGCTCTCCGCCGTACACCCACGGGTCATCGCCGCCGGATAGAAGAACAACACCACCGGCCCCGACGCCAACAACTCCGACAACCGCCGCGGCGTACCCGTCTGATCCGGCAGCACGAAATCCTCCACCAGATCACCGACACTCACACCCACCACACACCTCCACCGATCCGTCCGAAACGCGGTGAGCGTAAGCGATCACCCCGCACACCACCGCGCCACCGCGCCACGTGACCGCCCACACCCTGCCCACCCCATCGGCCGGGCGGTACCGTCACACCACCGCACCACAGGCCGACAGGGAAGCAGGGCATTGACTCCGGTCACCGTCATCACCGGCGGCAGCCGAGGTATCGGCGCCGCCACCGCCCGACGACTCGCCGCCGAGGGCCACCACCTCGTCATCGGCTACCGCCGCGACCACGCCGCCGCAGCCACCGTCGTCGCCGACATCCACCGCCTCGGCCGCCGCGCCGTCGCCGTCCCCGCCGACACCACCGACCCGACCCACATCGACCGCCTCTTCACCGCCGCCGCCGAACTCGGCCCCCTCACCGCCCTGGTCAACAACGCCGGCGTCACCAGCCCCATCGGCCCCTTCACCGACCTGCGCCCCGACGACCTGCGTCGGGTCGTCGACATCAACCTCATCGGGTACGTCCTCTGCGCCCAACAGGCCGCCCGCCGCCTCACCCACGGCGGCGCCATCGTCAACATCTCCTCCGCCGCCGCCACCCTCGGCAGCCCGGGGGAGTACGTCCACTACGCCGCCGTCAAAGCCGCCACCGACACCCTCACCATCGGCCTGGCCAAGGAACTCGCCCCGCACGGCATCCGGGTCAACGCCGTCGCCCCCGGCATCATCCGCACCGACATCCACGCCGCCTCCGGCGCACCCGACCGCCCCGACACCGCAGCCGGCCGCATCCCACTCGGCCGCGCCGGTGAACCCGACGAGGTCGCCGGCGCCGTCGCCTGGCTGCTCGGACCCGACGCCACCTACACCACCGGCACCGTGCTGCGCGTCGCCGGCGGCCTGTAGACCGGTGGCCCGGGACGCACCGTCCCGGGCCACCGGTCACGCACGACACCGGACGGTCAGCCGGTGAACAACTTCGCCGCCGTCAGCACCGTCTGCACCACGCCGTAGCCCAACAGCGCCGACACCACCGACCAGGAAACCCACAACCGGGCCCGCTGCCCGCGAGGACTCCGCTCGTTCATCGTGTCCCACCCCTCTGCGTCGCCGCCATCTCCGTCTCCCGGTCACCGCCCGGCTCGTGGTACCGCTGCGGCACCGGACGAACCAGCAGGTTCGCCACGAAGCCCGCCGCCAGCACCGCGACCATCGTGAACAACGCCGGCCGGTACGCCGCCGCCGTCAACGTCCCCGGCTTGCCCTGCGCGTCCAGGAACGCATTCACGATCAACGGCCCGGCCACCCCCGCCGCCGACCACGCCGTCAACAACCGACCGTGGATCGCACCGACCTCGAACGTGCCGAACAGATCCCGCAGATACGCCGGAATCGTCGCGAACCCACCACCGTAGAACGACAGAATGACGCACGCGAGCAGCACGAACAACGCCGTCGCCGTCTGCCCTACCAGAGCCAGCAACGCGTACAGCACCATCCCCACACCCAGGTACACCAGGTAGATCGGTTTGCGGCCGATCACGTCGGAGGTCGACGACCAGACGAACCGACCGGCCATGTTGAACAACGACAGCAACCCCACGAAGCCACCCGCCGCGGCCACCGACACCGCCGAGGTGCCACCATCCCGGAAGAAGTCCTGGATCATCGGGCTGGCCTGCTCCAGGATCCCGATCCCGGCGGTCACGTTGCAGAACAACACCACCCACAGCAGCCAGAAGGCCCGGGTCCGCACCGCGTTCGCCGCCGACACGTTCGCCGTGGTCACCAGCGGTTTCGCCGCCACCTGCGCCGGATCGAACCCGGCCGGTCGCCAGTGCGCCGCCGGTACCCGGACGTTGAACACCCCGAACATCATGATCACGAAGTAACCGACACCGAGAGTGACGAACAACCACACCAGCGCCGACCCGGACGCCGTCGAGCCGGCGTCCGCCGGGTCGTACCCGGAGTCGTAGAGCGACAACAACTGGCGCGACAGGGGAGAGGCCACCATCGCCCCACCACCGAACCCCATGATCGCCAGACCGGTGGCCAGGCCGGGACGGTCCGGGAACCACTTGATCAACGTGGACACGGGGGAGATGTAGCCGATGCCCAGGCCGATCCCGCCCAGCACCCCGTACCCGACGTACAGCAGCCACAACTGCCCGGTGGCGATGCCCAGCGCGCCCACCCCGAACCCGGCGGCCCAGAAGCACGCCGAGACGAACATCGCCTTGCGCGGCCCGTTCGCCTCGACCCAGGTGCCGGCCACCGCAGCGGAGAGCCCCAGCATCACGATCGCGATACTGAAGATCACCCCGATCGCCGTCTGACTCGCGTCGAAGTGCGCGATCAGGGAGTTCTTGTAGACGCTCGTGGCGTAGACCTGGCCGATGCAGAGGTGGATCGCCAGCGCCGCCGGTGGGATCAGCCAACGGCTGTACCCGGGTGGCGCGACGGTGTGCCGACGGTCGAGTGCGGACAGCATGCTTGCTTCCTCTCCGGAACATGGCGGTGACGTGCACGTTTCATGCCCCCGCCGCACGCTGCGACCAAACCGGCGTCGCGCCCGGCGGTCACCCCGGTGAGCCGAACGGTCGTCCGGGCACACCCCGCTCCACAGATTCGATAATGCACATTATGTAAAGTAAGTCGGTCGGGACCCTCCTCCGGCGCGCCCCGCACCGCCGCATCCTGGTGCAGCTCCCGCAGGAGACCGGGCAGCCGAGACGGACCACATCCCCCGGGTCGACCCGGGGACGATGGCCGCCTGGACCGGCGGCGCGGCACCGGGGTGCCCGTCGGCCCGCCGAGCATCGGCCCGTCATGACCGGTGGCGGGTGCGCCGCTCCCCTCCTCCCGGGTGGTCGGGAACCCAAGAAAGCTGCATAATATACCTTATGCATGATGAACGGGACGAATCGGTGGGGCCGCTCATCGAGGAGTTCCTCACCGCGCGGGCCACCCGCAAGCCCTCCCCGCACACCCAGGAGGCGTACCGGCGGGATCTGCGTACGGTCGCGGGATTGATCGGTGAGGAGCACGTCCCACCCCTGCCCGTCGACGAGTTGATGATCTCCGCCCTCTCCCCCAGGGTGATGCGTGCGGCGTTCGCCCGGTTCGCTGCTCCCCGGGCGGCGGCGTCGGTGCACCGGGCCTGGTCGAGTTGGAACGGTTTCTTCTCGTTCCTGGTGGCCGAGGGTGTGGTGGCGGGCAATCCGATGCCGGCGGTGGGGCGGCCCCGCACCCCGCTCCCCCAGCCCAAGCCGCTACGGGGCGAGGACACCCCTGAGGTGCTGCTGGCGTCGGTGTCGCGGGAGGACGGGCGGCAGCGCGATCCGTGGCCGGAGCGGGACGTGGCGGTGCTGGCGTTGGCGCTGTGCGCGGGATTGCGCCTGGCGGAGTTGTTGGCGCTGCGGGTGTCGTCGGTGTCGGGGCGGGCCGGTGAGCGGCGGGTGTCGGTGGCCGGTAAGGGTGGCCGGCCGAGGGTGGTGCCGGTGGAGCCGGAGTTGGACGAGGTGGTGTCGGCCTATCTGGAGAGCCGGCGGCGGCGGTTCGGGGCGCGCAGCGTACGCCCGGACGGGGTGTTGTTGGTGGATCGGCGGGGTGAGCCGTTGCGCCGTGGCGGGTTGCAGTACCTGGTGGATTCCTGTTACCGGCGGGCGGGGATCACCGATCGGGTGCCGGCGGGGGCCCGGTTGCACGCGTTGCGGCACACGTTCGCCACCCGGTTGGCCGAGGACGGGGCGGGGGCGGCGGAGATCATGCGGTTGCTGGGGCATGCGTCGTTGGCTTCGTCGCAGACGTACATCGAGGTGACGGCGGGTCAGCAGCGGGCGGCGGTGCGGTCGAACCGGACGCATCGGGTGCTGGTGGGGTTGGTGTCGGACCGGTGCTAGCAGCGGTGGGCGGTGGTGTGGGGGTGGTTGCCGTGGCCGATAGCATGGGGAACACGAGTTGCTTCGCGGCGTGGCGTACCCGCAGCTGAGAGTCGGCTTGCCGCTGCTTTCGGCCGCCAGTTGACGTCCTGGGTGGTGCAGCCGGCGCGGCGAAGCGGCAGTGTCGCGATCCTCGCCGTGTCGGTGGGGCACCGACGGCACGGGCATCGTCCTGTGTGAGCATGCGTTCTGATCCGTGCCGGGGGCGGTGGGTGCCGCCCCCGGTTCCGGTCGGTGGGCTGCGGCACGGGCGGGTCGTCACCCGTGTGGGTTTCGTAGCCGGGTGAGTGACCGGTGGAGCCATTCGGCCATGAGGGCGCGTTCGGCGTCGGTGAGTCCGGGCAGGTCGGGTGCCGCTGCGGCGAAGGTCACCGTGACGGCGCTGATGGTGGGGTCGGGTGTGACGGGGGTGGTGGTGAGGATGCTGCCGAGCACGGCGTCGAACATGGCTTTCTCCAGCTCGGCGTCGCGCTGCGGGGCGGGTGTCTCCAGCAGGGCGAGGATGACGCCGGTGCCGGCGGCGTGGATCATCATGGTGGCCCGTTGTTCGTCGACCCGGAGCAGTCCGGCGGTGGCGAGGCGGCGGACCCGGGTCCGTAGCACCTCGATGCCGGCGATGGTCGCCGGTGAGAGGTCGTCCGGTCCGCGGGTGCCGAGGAGCCGGAACAGTTCGGGGTTGGCCAGGCCGAACTCGACGTGGGTCCGCCATCCGGAGCGCAGGTCGGCCACCGGGTCGCCGGTGTCGTGGGCGGTGATCGTCTTGGTGGTGACGTGGGTGGCCAGTACGTGTTCGGCGACGGCGTCGACGAGGCCGTTCTTGTCGCCGAACAGGCGGTAGATGGTGGGTGCCTGGACGCCTGCCGCGTGGGCGACGGCCCGGGTGGTGACCGCGTGGGCGCCGTTTTCGCGTAGCAGCCGGGTGGCGGCTTCGACGATGTCGGATCGGACGCCGTCGCGGGGTGGGGTGGCCGGGGTCGCGGTCATGAATCGATGCTAACAGAGCATTGTTATCGCTGAGATATCGGTGCTAACGTCGCCGGCGTATCAGTGGATCGGCCAAGGAGTCGTCATCGTGTTCGTCATCACCGGCGCCACCGGCCAGCTCGGTTCCCGGATCGTCGACCAGCTGCTCACCCGGGTTCCCGCCGACACCGTGGGGGTGAGCGTGCGCGACGTCGACAGGGCCGCCCACCTGGCCGCCCGTGGGGTGCGGGTGCGTGGCGGGGACTTCACCGAGCCCGCCACGCTGGAGCACGCCTTCGCGGGGGCCGACCAGGTGCTGATCGTGTCGGCCGCCATTCGCGGCGGCGGTGCGGTAGCCGCGAACCGCGCCGCCGTCGACGCCGCCCACGCGGCGGGGGCCAGGCGGATCCTGTACACCAGTCACCAGGCTGCCGCCCGGGACTCCCTCTTCCCGGCCCAGCTCACCCATGCCGAGACCGAGGAGCATCTGGCGGGGCTCGGTGTCCCCTTCACCGCTCTGCGCAACGGTTTCTATGCCAGCGCCCTGCAGTTCGCGATCGGCGACGCCCGGCGGACCGGTCGCCTGGTGGCGCCGGCCGACGGTCCGGTGTCCTGGACCGCGCACGCCGACCTGGCCGAGGTCGCCGCCGTCGCCCTGACCGAGGAGGGGGTCCTCGACGGGGTCACGCCCCCGCTGACCGCCCGGGAGCTGCTCGACCTCGAATCGGTGGCTGGCATCCTGACCGACCTCACCGGGCGGACGATCTCCCGGATCGTCGTCGGGGACGACGAGTGGAGGTCGGCCGCCGTGGGACGCGGCATGCCGGAGGCGGCCGCCGACTTCACCCTCGGCATGTACCGGGCGGCACGACGGGGGGAGTTCGCCGTCACCGACCCGACCCTGGAGGCTCTCCTGGGTCGGCGTCCGACGCCCGCCCGGTCGGTGATCGAGGCCCTCGCCGCCGCCTGAGGGGCCACGGGTACGGGTGGGTCGGTTCCCGCAGGACGTGCGGCCGCGGCCGGTGGGAGGATCGCCGTATGCCCATCGAGCAGTGGCTGTCCGGGGACGGGGTACGGGAGACCGTCGGCGAGCTGACCCGCGTGCTCGGTCCGTACTCCGACCGGGACTGGAGCGGTCCCGCAGACCCGCGCCTGGCACTGGGGGCCATGCGACCCGCCCGGTTTCGCCGCGATGGGCATCGCCGAGATGCTGCTGCACACGTACGACATCACCAGGGGGTTGGGGGTGGGTTGGCGGCTGCCGGCGGCGCCCAGCGCGGCGGTGCTGCGGCGGCTCTTCCCCGACGCCCCGGCCGGTGACCCGTCCGACGTGCTGCTCTGGGCGACCGGTCGGACCGCCCTACCCGGCCTGCCGCGTCGTGCCTCGTGGAGCTGGCGGGCCGCGCGGGGTTGAGGCCGGTCAGCCGTCGCGCAGCGCCCGCCGGTAGGCACCGGGTGTCGTGCCGACCTGGGCGCGGAAGCGGCGACGCAGGTTGGTCGCCGAGGTGAGACCGACGCGGGCCGCGACCGCGTCCACCGGCAGGTCCGTCTCGGCCAGCAGGGTACGCGCCGCGGCCACCCGGCGGGCCAGCAGCCATGCGCCGGGGCTGGTGGCGAACCTGTCGGTGAAGCGTCGGGCCAGGGTGCGGGGTGACACCTGGAGCTGCGCGGCCAGGTCGGTCACCGACAGGGGGCTGCCCAGCCGCGCGTCGACCCAGCGGGCCAACCCGTCCAGGGGGTCCTCGGGCGGCGGGTGGGTGCCGTGTGACGCGCGGTGCGGGGTCATCGCCAGGTACCGGGCGACGAGTGCGGCGTGCGCGGCCCCGTGGTCCCGGGCGAGCAGGTGCAGGCACAGGTCGACGCCGGCGCCGGCGCCGGCGCTGGTGGCCACGTCGCCGTGGTCCACGAAGGGTGTGTCCGACTCCACCCGTATCGCGGGGAACTCCTGCCGGAGCCGGTCGGCACGTGCCCAGTGGGTGGTGGCCGACCGGCCGTCGAGCAGTCCGGTGCGGGCCAACGCGAACGTCCCGCCGCAGAGGGCGACCAGGCGTGCTCCGCGTTGGTGGGCCTGCCGCAGCGCGCGGGACACCTGCGGGGACGGCGGTGTCTCCACCGGTGTCCAGCCCGGGATGATCACGGTGTCGGCGGACCGGACGGCCGAGAGGTCCCGGGGCACCGACATCGCGTATCCGGCGGTGGTGGGTATGGGGCCGGGTGTCTCGGTGGCCACCTCGAACGTGTAGTGGCGGGGTGTGCCGGGTGGGACGGTGTCGAAGACCTCCACCGCGCAGCCGAGTGCGAATGCGGGTTGCACCGGCCGGACCAGGGCGACCACGTGATGCATGGCAGGAAAGTACCCCATGTTGTCGGCGCGGGTCCTGTTCCGGTACGGCGGATGCCGGCACGGTGGGAGGCGTGCATCCTGAGATCCTGGCCCAGGAGGGCTACTGTTCCGTCGCGGTCGAGGCGTCCCCGGTGCGGGAGGTGTTTCCCGGGGTCCGGCTTCGTCCGTTGTGGACCGGGCCGGGTGGGGCGCAGGCCGCGGTGTTGGAGATGGATCCGGGTAGTTCGTGGCCCCGCCGTGACGTGCACGACCCCGGTCCGGAGGAGGTGTTCGTGCTGACCGGGACGTTCCACGACGGTGCGCGCGACTATCCGGCGGGGACGTTCCTGCACGCTCCGGCCGGGTCGTGGCATGTGCCCGCGACGGTTACCGGCTGCACGCTGTTCCTCTTCTACCCGGCGGGTTGACCGCCGGTGCGTGCGCCGCGGGTGGTAGTCAGGCCTGTCGCCACGGCCAGCGCCACCGTCGCCGGGGGCGCGTGGAGGGTGGTGGCGGTGCCGCGGTGGCGACGGCGGTGTTCCGGGTGGCGCGGTGGGCCTGCCACTGGCGCAGCACCGCCTCGGTGTCGACGGGGCGGACCACCACCCGGGGGCCGGAGGGGAACCGTAGCCAGTCGACGATCTCCCGGTTGAGTAGTCCGACGAATTCCCGTACCGACTGCTCGGTGTGGAGGTCGCGAACCTCGGCGGGGAGCTGTTCGACCCGGCGGCGCAGCTGCAACGGGGTGGGCAGCAGCAGGTCGGTGGGCAGCGCTTCCCGTTCCAGGAAACTGGTGATCCACCAGGACTCGTCGTAGGGCAGGTCGCGGCCGGGGAGGGGTTTGCCCGTACCGGGCAGATTGTCGAATTCGCCTCGTTTTTGGGCGCTGCGGATCTGTGCCTCGACCGCCGCTTCCCACGCGTCCACCATCGCCTGGACACCTCCCCGCGCCCACCGTATCCGCCCTGGCCGTCACCGGTGCAGCGTCGGCGGGGCGGGGGGCATTCCCGCCGGGGTGTCTGAGGGGTGGTGTCGGACGTGGCGGTGCCCGTCGCGGGGGAACGGCGGTCGGGCGGGTAGCACCTCGACGAAGGCGTATCCGCTTTTCTGCGCGACCCGGCAGGATGCCGGGTTGTCCACCTGGTGCAGCAGTTCCAGGCGGCGTAGCCCGGTCGCGGTGAAGCGGGTGAAGGCCCATCGGCTCACCGTGTCCACCGCCCGGGGTGCCACTCCCCGGCCGCGTGCCGGGCCGGCGGTCCAGTAGCCGACCTCCGCGTCGGGGCGTCCCGGCACCACGTCCTTGAGCAGGACGCAGGCCACCAACCGCTCGCCGCCGGGGGTGGGTTCGCAGACGGCGAAGCTGAACCGGCGGCGCGCCGCCCAGCCCTGCCGGTTGTCGGCCACCCATTGTCTGGCCTGTGTCGGGGTGGTCAGCGGGTGGCGGGTCCGGGCCCGCAGTTCCGGATCCCGGTAGACCTGGACCAACGCGTCGACGTCGTCGTCGCGCCAGCAGCGCAGGACCAGTCCGGGGGCGGTGGGGGTGGGGGCGGCCCGCAGGGTCACAGACATCTGTGCAGTGTGGCCGGTGCCCGTTCCCGGCCGGAACCCCTGCGGTGGGCGGTGCGGCGTCGGGTCGTGCGGTGACGGGGCGTTCCGGGTGCGGTCGGGCGGCGTAGGGTGCCGGGCAGGGATAACGCACGGGGGATGTCGATGGTCACGGTCGGTGCGGTGGTGGGGATCGCTCTGGTGGCGCTCGGTCTGGTGCTCACGCCGGGGCCGAACATGGTTCACCTTGTGTCCCGGTCGGTGGCGCAGGGTCGTCGGGCCGGGTTGGTGTCCCTGTTGGGGGTGGCTGCCGGGTTCGGGGTCTATCTGGCGGCGGCCGTTGCCGGTATCGCCACGGTCTTCGTGCTGGTGCCGCCGCTGTACACGGCGGTGAAGCTGGCCGGTGCGGGGTATCTGCTGTGGTTGGCGTGGCGGACGGTGCGTCCGGGTGGGCGGTCGGCGTTCGTGCCGCAGGCGTTGCCGGTGGATCGGCCGCGGCGGTTGTTCGCCATGGGGTTGCTCACCAATCTGCTCAATCCGAAGATCGCCGTGCTGTACGTGTCGCTGCTGCCGCAGTTCGTCGACCCCGCCCGGGGCGACGTGGCGGTGCAGAGCCTGCTGCTCGGGGCCACTCAGATCACCGTCGCGTTGACGGTGAACACGGTGATCGTGTTGACCGCCGGGTCGGTGTCGGTGTTCCTGGTGCGCCGGCCGGGGTGGGCGCGGGTGCAGCGTTGGGTGACCGGCAGCGTGCTCGCCGCGATGGCGGTGCGGATCGCGGCGGATCGGTCCCGGGCCGCGGTGGCCACCGGCTGATCCGGTCAGGCCGGCGACGGCCGGGCCACGGCCGTCGGTAGTTTCCGGTTCACCGGGCCGTCCACGGCGGCCACGGCCAGCCCGATCGCGTAGAACATCACCGACAGGTTCATGTCGGTGAACCCGTAGAACGGGGCGAGGGCCAGTGCGACGACCGGGACCACGCTCAGCCACCGGCCGGCGGCGGACACCGCGGCGGCGGTGCTGCGGACCAGCACCACGAGCAGGGTCAGCAGCGTCAGCAGGGCCGGGATGCCGTGGCTGTACATGGTCAGCCAGACCTGGCCCTGGGTGCCGAGCGGCTCCACGCCGGTGGTGGTGTCGACGCTGCGGGGGGCGCCGTAGCCGAGCAGCGGCGAGTGCAGGACCGCGTCGAGGGTCTGCCGGTAGAGGTCGGCGCGGTCCCGGGTCGAGTCGGTGTTCTCCACCCGGCTCATGATCATGTCGCCGACCGGGACGACCAGGGTTACCACCCAGGCCACGGCCATGCCGGTGGTGATCGTGCCGATGAGCCGGACGTCACCGCGCAGCAGTGCGCGCAGCCCCAGGTAGACCAGGCCCACGCCGAGGCCGATGAACATTCCCCGGTTGAGGGTGAGGAACGCCGGCACCAGGGCCAGCGGCAGGGACGCCACCAGCACCCGGCGCAGCGGGCCGGTACGCACCGCCGACAGGTACGCCAGTACGCATGGCACGAGCAGTGCGAACCCGGTCCCCCAGTTGTTGGTGTACGGGTACGGGGCCGCCGTCCGGTAGTACGGGTTGCGGCCGGTGGGGTTGAACTCGGTGGCGTGCACGTGGGTGACCGACCGGATCATCCGCTGCCCGGTCAGCCCGTCGGGCAGCAGCGACTCCATCGGGGTGGTCAACGCCAGGCGGGGGGCCAGCACTCCGACCCAGCCGAGCGCGACCATCGCCAGCCAGAAGAACAGCACCGGCTGGAACAGCCGTTCCCAGCGCGCCCCCTGCCGCGCGGCGGTGTAGACGTACAGGTAGACCACGAGGGCGGTCAGCACGAAGCCCAGCCGTAGTCCGTAGACGAGCAGGCCGGTGGCCTTCTCCAGGCGGGTCGCGCTGACCAGGATGAGCCCGACGAGGACGAACCACAGCGCCGAGCCGGGCGGCCACGTCACCCGGCCATGGGCGAGCAGGACCACCGCCAGCAGTATCCCGAACAGCGTCCAGCCCAGGTAGAGGCCGCCGAGCAGCCACCACAGCGGCATCGCCGCGAACATCACGTACAGCGGCCAGAGTGGCAGCACCCGCGGCGGCGCCGTGTTCCTCGTTCCCACCGGGGCAAGGCTAGGCCGGCATGTGCGGTTCGGTCATCGGCGGGACGGCTGTGACGGGTCGCACCGTGTGGTGGGGCCGCGGGGTCCGGTCACCGGAGGCGTTCACGGATCACCGCCGTACCGCCGGCGGGCAGGGTCGTCTGCCCGTCGGTGGGGGTGCCGGTGAGCAGGTCCACCCCGTCGGTCGGTACCCGTTGTGGCCGGTCGGTGTGGTTGAGCAGGAACAGCCAGCTGGCCTGGGGGTGGGCGCGGCGGATGGCCTCCACGCCGGGTGGGGCGTCCGGGTGGACCGGGTGTGCGCCGGCGGTGCGGGCCGCCTCGGTGATCAGCCGCCGGTAGGTGTTGTCGTCGGGTCGGGTCGACAGGTACCAGGTGGTGCCGGTCCCGGTGCCGGCCCGGTGCCGGGTCACTGCCGGTCGGCCGTCGAGCACCCCGCCGACGTACGTGCAGACGGTGTCGGCGCCGTGTGGGTGGACGGTTTCCGACCAGATGTGGCCGGTTCCACCGCCGGAGAGGAGTACCTGTTCGTCGGCGGCGAGCGGGTGGAACTCCTCCACCCGGAGGCCGAGGAGGTCGCGGTAGGCGCCGGGGTAGCCGCCGAGGTGGATGCGGGCGTGGGGGTCGGCGACCCCGCTGAGGTAGCTGACCAGCAGGTGCCCGCCGGCGTCGACGTGGGTGCGGACCCAGTCGACGGTGGTGTCGTCGGCCAGGTAGAGGGCGGGCAGGACGAGTAGCCGGTAGGGGTCGAGGGGGTCGCCGGGGACGATCACGTCGCAGGCGTATCCGGCCCGCCAGAGTGCCCGGTGTGCGGCGGCCAGTTCGGCGTGGCCGTCGAGCAGTGTGGAGGGCATGCCGGGGTGGCGTAGTGCCCAGCTGCTGGCGGCGTCCCAGGCCAGTGCGATGTCGGCGGTCACCTCGCCGGCGGTGACCTCGGCGAGTCGGGCGAGGGTGTCGCCGAGGCGTACCGATTCGCGGAAGGTCCGGCTGTCGGGGCCGGTGTGCGGGACGAGGGCGGAGTGGAAGCGTTCTGCGCCGCCGGCGGGGGCGCGCCATTGGAAGAACATCGCCCCGAGGGAGCCGCGGGCGATGTGGGAAAGGCTGTGTCGGGCGGTTCGGCCGGGTTCTTTGGTGTGGGAGCGGCCGGTGGTGTGGATCTGGCTGGCGGCGCTTTCCATGAGGAGCCAGGTGGCCGGGGTGGCGGGTCGGTCGGGGGTGGTGGGGTGGGCTCGCCGGTGGTGGCCGTGTCGGGCCCAGCCGCGGGCCAGGTCGGCGGCGAGGGCGGTCTGTTCCTCGGCGCCGCCGTCGACGGCCGAGGGGTAGTGGTCGATGGCGACGAGGTCGACTTCGGTCGCCCAGCGGGCGTGGTCGACGGGTACCCAGTCGCCGAGGACGTAGTTGGTGGTGACGGGGATCGTCGGGTTGGCTGCCTTGAGCAGGTCGCGTTGTTCGGTGTAGGCGGCGAGCAGGGTGTCGGACCAGAATCGTCGGAAGTCGAGCAGGTGGCCGGGGTTGGCATGGTATTGGGTGGCCCGGGGGGTGCTGACGTACGCCCAGTCGGCGTAGTGCTGGCTCCAGAAGCTGGTGGCCCAGGCGGTGTTGAGGGTGTCGAGGTCGCCGTGCCGGTCGATGAGCCAGCGGCGGAACGCGGTTTCGGTGTGGGGGCAGTGGCAGGTGGTGCCGTATTCGTTGTGGACGTGCCACAGGGCGACTGCCGGGTGGTGGGCGTAGCGGGCGGCGAGGGTGGCGGCGATGCTGCGGGCGGCGGCCCGGTAGGAGGGGGCGGCGGCGCAGTAGGTGTCGCGGCTGCCGTGGTGTAGTCGGACGCCGTCGGCGGTGACGGGGAGGGCGTCGGGGTGTGCCAGGGAGAACCAGGGTGGCGGGGAGGCGGTGGGGGTGGCCAGGGCGACGCGGATGCCGCTGTCGTGGAGCAGGTCGAGTGCCTCGTCAAGCCAGTCGAAGTCGTAGCGGCCGGGGGCGGGTTCCAGTCGGGACCAGGCGAAGACGCCGACGGTGACGAGGTTGATCCGGGCGCGGCGCATGAGGTCGACGTCCTCGCGCCAGGTGGCCGGGGGCCACTGTTCGGGGTTGTAGTCGCCGCCGTGGCAGAGCCGCCCGTCGTCCCACATACCCACCATCCCACCTACTTTGTTTGGTAGATGTCCAAACTATGTATCGGGTTTACCCATGTCAATTGGTTGGTTCGTGGGCGGATCGAACTGGATCGTTGACAGTTCGTTGGGAAAGCAAAGAAACTGACGGTACCGCCGGGACAACGCTCCAGAGGAGACGCCGATGCCGTACCGCCCGCCGAAGGTCTCGTACGAGACCTTCGAGGCCGACCCGCCCGACCTGCCGGTCCGGCAGCCGCACCACACCGGCGGCACCCCCGCCGCTCAACGGGGAACCGGTCCCCTGACGCCGTTCGCGCAGTGGTTCCCGGGTGACTGAGCCCTGCGGGTCGGCGGTCCTCCTCACGGTGCCCCGGTGCCGGGTGTGCCGCTAGGATTAGTTGAATTTCCATCCGAATAGGCTTTCCGTCGGTGCACCGGCCCACCGACGGTGTCGCCCACCGCCGCCACGGCGGCGGTGGGCGATGATGCACCGGCACGGCACCACCCACCGTCGGCCGCAGGGAGCGGGCAGATCGTGATCAGCATCCACAACGCACCGCAGCCGACCGACCTGGGCGACGTCCGGGTGGCCAACCGGGCCGTGGTCCTGCGGCACGTCCGCCTGCACGCCCCCTGTTCGCGGGCCGACATCGCCGCCACCACCGGACTCAACAAGGCCACCGTGTCCAGCCTGGTCGCCGAGCTGCTCGACCGGCGGCTGGTCCGCGAGACCGGGCTGACCGGCAACCGGGTCGGCCGGCCGGCCACCATGCTCGTCCTCGACGGCGCCCCCTACGCCGCGCTGGGTCTGCAGATCGGGGCGGACGACCTGGTGGTCGTCGCCGTGGACCCGGCCGGTAACCGGCTGCTCACCTGGCGGCGGGCGTTCCCCGCCCCCACCGCCTCCCCCGCCGAGACCGTCCGGGCGCTGGTCACGCTGGCCCGACGTGCGGTCGGCCGGGTCACCGGGCAGGGGCGTACCGTGCTCGGCCTCACCGTCGGGGTGCCCGGCCTGGTCGACACCGCCGGCGGGGTGCCGCTGGCCAGCGGCCTCGGCTGGCGGGACGTGCCGCTCGCCGCCGACCTGCGGGCCGCGCTGCGGGAGACCGGTTTCCCCGTCGCCGTCGACACCGACGCCAACCTCGCCGTCCTGGCCGAACAGCGGCACGGCGGGTACGCCGCCGCCACCGACCTGGTCCACCTCACCGGCGGTGTCTCCGTCGGCGCCGGGGTGCTCACCGGCGGTCGGCTGCTGCGCGGCAGCCGGGGACACGCCGGTGAACTCGGCCACCTCTGCCTCGACCCGGCCGGGCCACCGTGCCCGTGCGGGCGGCGCGGCTGCCTGGCCGCGGTGACCGCCCTCCCGGCCGTTGTCGCCCGGCTGCTGCCCGACACCACCGGGGACGGCCCCGTCACCGACTACCTGCCGGAGGTCGACCGGATCATCGCGTCGGCCCGGCAGGAGGACCCGTTCGTGCTGACGGGGCTCACCGAGATCGGCCGGTACCTCGGGCACGGGGCGTCGGTGCTGGCGAACCTGCTCAACCCGGAGGCGATCGTGGTGGGTGGGCACTTCGCCACCCTGGCACCCTGGCTGCTGCCGGCGGCCCGGGCGGAACTGGCCGCCCGGACCCTCGCCCCGCAGGCCGGTGGCTGCCGGCTCGACGCCTCCCGGTTGGACTCCGCCGCCACCGCGCTGGGCGGTGCGACCGCCGCGTTGGCCACCATCGAGGCCGGTCGACTTCCCGTCGGCTGATCCGGGTACCGGTCACCCCTTGACCGGTCGACGCGCAGGTGCCAACCTCGAACCGCCGCCCCGTCGTTCGGGCACCCGGGGCGGCATGTTTTCCGCAGTCGTCGAAGCGCTTCGCCGCTCCGGGCCGACGACCCCACCACCGCGCGATGCCGCACGTCACCACGGCCGTCGAAGCGCTTCGACCGCCGGTCGGCGCCTCACCGCGCGCCCACCGGAAGGTAACCGCAGATGAACGACCCCGCCGACCGCGCCACCGGTCCGTCCCCCGAGGTGTACGCCGACGACCTGCTGGCCCGGCTCACCCTGCCGGAGAAGATCGGCCTGCTGCACCAGTGGCAGGCCCCCGTGCCGCGCCTGGGCCTGCCCGGTTTCCGCACCGGCACCGAGGCGCTGCACGGGGTCGCCTGGCTCGGGCCGGCCACCGTCTTCCCGCAGGCCGTCGGCCTGGCCAGCAGCTGGAACCCCGCACTGATCCGGGCGGTCGGCGCCGCCGTCGGCGACGAGGTGCGGGTCAAACACCAGGCCGACCCGGCCGCCGTCGGGCTCAACGTGTGGGCGCCGGTGGTCAACCCGCTGCGCGACCCCCGGTGGGGCCGCAACGAGGAAGGCTGGTCGGAGGACCCGTGGCTGACCGGCCGGCTCGCCACCGCCTACGCCTGGGGGCTGCGCGGCGAGCACCCCCACCGGCTGCGCACCGCCCCGACGGTGAAGCACTTCCTCGGCTACAACAACGAGACCGACCGGGCCACCACCTCCAGCGACCTGCCACCCCGGGTGCTGCACGACTACGAACTGCCGGCGTTCCGCGCCCCCCTCGCCGCCGGCGCGGCGGTCGCCGTGATGGCCTCGTACAACCTGGTCAACGGGGTACCCGCGCACCTGAGCCCGCTGCTGGAGAGCGAACTGCGGCGGTGGACCCCCGACGCGCTGATGGTGGTCGGCGACGCCGGCGCGGTCACCAACATCGCCGGGGTGCAGCAGTACCTGCCCGACCACGTCACCGGCTTCGCCGCCGCCCTGCGCGCCGGCATCGACAACTTCACCGAGGACGACACCGACAGCGGGCAGACCGTCCGGCGGCTCACCGAGGCCCTCGACCGGGGCCTGATCGACGAGTCGCACGTGGACCGGGCGGTGCGCCGCATCCTCACCGTCCGGGTCCGCCTGGGAGACCTGGACCCACCCGGGCAGGACCCGTTCGCCGGGGTCTCCCCCGACGTCCTCGACAGCCCCGCTCACCGGGAACTGGCCCGGGAGGCCGCCCGCCAGTCGATCGTGTTGCTCCACAACGACGGGCTGCTGCCCCTGCCGGCCGCCACCGTACCCCGGGTGGCGGTGCTCGGCCCGCTCGCCGACACCGTCCACGCCGACTGGTACAGCGGCACCCTGCCCTACGCGGTCACCGTCCGGGAGGGCCTGGCCCGGCGGCTGCCGGCGGTCACCCACCACACCGGGGCCGACCGGATCGCGTTGCGCGTCGGCGACCGGTACGTCCGCTGCCCCCGCGCGTCGGAGGGTGGCCCGCTGACCGCCGACGACGGCCGCGACGGCACCTGGTTCGACGTGTTCGACTGGGGACACGACGTGGTGGCGCTCTGTGCGGTCGCCAACGGCCGGCACGTCGGCGCCGACGACGACGGGGCGCTGGCCAACGACCGGCCCGGGCCCGGCGGGTGGATCGTGCGGGAGACCTTCCGGTTCCACCACCGCCCCGACGGCACGGCCCTACTGCACCACCTCGCCACCGGCGCGTACGTGCGGGTCGACGACGACGGGCGGTTACGCGCCGACACCGCCGACCCGGACACCGCCACCGGGTTCACCGTCGAACTCGTCACCGACGGCGCGGCCGAGGCCGCCGCACTGGCCGCCGCCGCCGACGTGGCGGTCGTCGTCCTCGGCAACCACCCGATGGTCGACGGCCGGGAGACCGAGGACCGCATCGACCTGACCCTGCCGGCCGGGCAGGACCGGCTGTTGCGCGCCGTGCACGCCGCGAACCCGCGTACCGTGCTGGTGCTCACCAGCAGCTACCCGTACGCGGTCGGGTGGGCGCAGGAGCACCTGCCGGCGGTGCTGTGGTCGGCGCACGGCGGGCAGGAACACGGCACCGCCCTGGCGCAGGTGCTGCTCGGCGACGCCGACCCCGGCGGCCGGCTCACCCAGACCTGGTACGCCGACGCCGCCGACCTGCCCGACCTGCTCGACTACGACGTGATCGGCGCGGACACCACCTACCTCTACTACCGGGGTGAGCCGCTGTACCCGTTCGGTCACGGCCTCAGCTACACCCGGTTCGACTACGCCGACCTTCGGGTCAGCACGTCGACGGTGACCGTCGGCGACGAGGTCGAGGTGAGCGTCGAGGTCACCAACACCGGCGACCGGGAGGGTGAGGAGACCGTGCAGCTCTACACCCGGCAACGGCGCTCCCGGGTCAAACAGCCCCTGCGGCAGCTGCGCGACTTCGTCCGGCTCACCCTGGCCCCCGGCCAACGGCGGACGGTCACCCTGCGGCTGCGTACCACCGAACTGGCCTGGTGGGACGAGCAGCACGGTGGGCCGGTGGTGGAGGACGCCACGCACACCCTGCTGGTCGGCCGCTCCGCCCGCGACATCCGCGCGGTCGGCGCGGTGACCGTGCACGCCGGCGCCCCGACCGGGCCGTCCCGCCCGACGGTACGGGCCGGCGGTGGGTCGCGGTGAGCGGGACGTCCGGGCCTCGCCGCAAGTCCCCCGACCAGGTCACCATCGTCGACGTCGCCCGGCACGCCGGGGTGGCCGTGAGCACCGTGTCGTACGTGCTCAGCGGTAAACGGGCCATCTCCGAGGTGACCCGCACCCGGGTGTTGGCCAGCATCCGGGAGTTGGGCTACCACCCGCACGCCGGGGCGCGGGCGTTGGCCAGCCGACGGGCCAACACCATCGCCCTGGTGCTGCCGCTGCGCGCCGGCATGCAGGTGCCGGTGGTGATGCAGTTCGCCATCGCGGTGGTCACCACCGCCCGCCGGTACGACCACGACGTGCTGCTGGTCACCTCCGACGAGGGGCCGGCCGGGCTGCGCCGGATCGCCGGCAGCGCCATGGTCGACGGGATGCTGGTGATGGACGTCGAACTGGACGACTCCCGGGTGCCGCTGCTGCGGGACCTGACCCGGCCCAGCGTGCTGATCGGCGTGCCGGCCGACCCCACCGGGCTGACCTGTGTGGACCTGGACTTCCACCGCGCCGGCCAGGTGTGCGTGGAACACCTGGCCCGGCTGGGGCACCGCCGGGTGGCGCTGCTCGGTGCCCCGGCCGCCGTCTACGACCGGGGCACCGGTTTCGCCCACCGCACCCGCGCCGGGGTGGGCGCCGCCGCCGACCGGCACGGCGTCACGGTGGTCACCCAGCCCTTCGAGGAGGGGCCGGCGTCGATCCGTCAGGAGCTGGCCGCCCTGCTCGACCGGCACCCCGACCTGTCCGCGCTGGTGGTGCAGAACGAGGCGGCCGTCGGGCCGGTGCTGGCCACGCTGCCCACCGTCGGCCGGCGGGTGCCGCAGGACATGTCGGTGGTGGCGATCTGCCCCGACCAGTTCGCCGAGCAGGCCGCCCCCCGGCTCACCTCGGTGCCGGTGCCCGCCGAGGAGATCGGCCGGCAGGCCGTGGCGTTGCTGATGCGCAAGCTGCACGAGGAACCGGTGCCGGAGGTGACCCTGCTGCCGCCCCGGCTGACCATCCGGGACAGCACCGCCGCGCCCACCGTACGGTCCGGGCGGTGACCGGCCGGACCGTACGGGTGGGCGCGGCGCTCACAACGCGTCGGGTCGGCACAGGGCGGGATGTGGTTCGCCCGGCGGGGCGAACCAGGGGGTGTCCCCGGACGTGGCGGTGTCCAGGCGCAGCCGCGCCCACTCGTTGAGCTCCGGCAGGTCGTCGGGGGCGAACCAGGCCACCTCGGTGGACTCGTCGCCGTCGGCGCGGGCCTGCCCGCCGACCGGCCGGCACCGGAACCAGACGTTGAGGTACTCGCAGGCGTCGCCGTTGGGATAGACCACCGGATGGGTGGCGAGGCCGGCGATCCGGTCGACGACGACCCGCACACCGGTCTCCTCCCACACCTCCCGGACGACGGCGTCGGCGGGTTGCTCACCCGGGTCGACCACCCCGGCCGGCAACGACCAGCGGCCGTTGTCGCCGCGGCGGGCCAGCAGCACCCGGCCGGCGTCGTCGTGGACCACACCCGTCACCCCGGGCAGGAGCAGCAGGTCATGCCCGATGTGGGCGCGTAGGGTGGCGATGTACCGGGAGACGGTCACCGGCCCACGGTAGCGGCCGTGGTGCCGGCGGACCATCCTGGCGGCTCCGGCGCGCGGGGGCCCTCGCACCCGGACCTGGATCATGCTCCGGCCGGGCTGACCGCCGACGTCCCGGCACAGCCTCTAGACTTCCCCGTCGATGGACCCGCAGCCCTCCCCCACCGACCTGCGTCCCTGCGCGCACTGTGGACGTGACGTCCCGCAACGTGCCGGCGCGGGACGTCCGTTCCGCTACTGCCGGGACAACGACGGCGCCTGCCAGCGGGCGTCGCGCAACTCGCGGATGCGCCACCGCAACGCCCCGGGCCTGCCTGGTCAGGTGGCCCGCACCTGGGAGGCCGTCGACCGGCTCGACCAGGTGGTGGAGACCCTCACCGAGGCGTTGCACGCCGAGTTGTCCCCGGTCGGGGTGGAACGGCAACTCGCCCAGGTCCGCGCCGACGCCGCCACCCAGGTCGCCGAGGCGCACACCGCCCGCGACGAGGCCCGCGAGGCCGCCGAGACGGCCGCCGCCGAGACCACCCGGGCCCGGCAGGAGACCCGGGCCGCGACAGCCGCCGCCGACGCCGCGCACGCCCGCGCCGCGCAGGCCGAGGCCCTGGCCGACGCCGCACACCAGGCGGCCGCCCAGGCCGAGGCCGCCGCCGAGGCGGCCCGCCGCGACACCGCCGCCGCGCAGGCACTGCGGGTGCAGGCCGAACGGGACCGCGACGCCGCCCGCCACGAGTTGCGTACCCTGCGCGCCGAACGCGACGCGCAGCGACAACGCGCCGCGGACCTGACCGTCGAACGCGACGCCGCGCGCGCCGACGCCGCCCGGCGGCAGGCCGACGCACAGCGCGCCGACGCCGACGCCGCCGCCTCCCGGGAGGAGACCCGGCAGGCGCGTGCCGATGCGGTGGCGTCCCGTGCCGAGGCCGACGTGGCCGGGCAGCGGGCCCGGCAGGCCGAGGCCGCCGCCGAGGTGGCCCGTCGCGACACCGCCGCCGCGCGGGCCGACGCCGACGCCGCCCGGGAGGAGACCGCCGCGTCGACCGCCAGGGCCGGCGAGGACCTGGCCGCCGCCCTGGCCCGGGTGGACGCCCTGACCGCCGACCTGGCGCAGGCCCACACCGACCTGGCGCAGGCCCACCGGGCTACCGCCGCCGACCGGGCCCGGCTGACCGAACTGGACCGGCTGCTGCCGGCGGTGCAGGCCGACCGCGACGCCGCCCACCAACGGGCCGCCCAACTCGCCGACCAGGTCAGCGCCCTGGCCACCGCGCTGGCTCGGCTCGGCGGCACGGCTCAGCCCGGCTGAGCGGTACCCGACGGCGCGGGCGGGGCATCCGCCGGACTCTGCTCCGGCTGCCCCGGGCCGGCCGGCATCAGGTCCGCCGGGGCGGCCTGCACCTCGACCCGGGTGTCGTGGAACGTCGGCCCCCCACCGAGGTCGGTGTCGCGGACCCCGGTGACCGCGTTGACGGTGCTGCCGCCGGGGCTCAACCGCGCCCAGTACGCCTTGTAGGTGAACGCCAGCCCGGGGCGGGTGGCGTCGTCCACGGCGACGGTGGCCAGGAACTCCCCCCGGTCGTTGTGCACCCGCGCCGGGTCGCCGTCGGTCAGGCCCCGGGCGGCGGCGTCGACGGGATGCAGGTGGATGCGCGGCGGGCCGGTGCGACCGAGGTGCCAGGGCAGCGACGCGAACGTCGAGTTGAGGAAGAACCGGCCGGCCGGGGAGATCAACGCCAGCGGGAACCGGCGGGCCAGCGCCGCGTCACCCACCTCGACCGGCGGGGTGTAGCCGACCAGCGGGTCCACCCCCTGCCCGGCCAACCTGGGGTCGTGGAACCGGGCCCGCCCGTCCTGGCTGGGAAAACCTCCCTGCGCGTACGGGGCGGAGCCCACCGCCACCCCGGTGGCCCGCACATACGTGCGGCGGGTCAACTCGTCGTAGTCGATGCCGGTGCCGTCGAGCAGTTGCCGGGCCAGGTCCTCGTCGCTGTCGCGCAGCCGGGGATGGGTCAGGCCGAGGGCGGCGGCGATCCGACGGAAGATCTCGGTGTTGGGCAACGCCTGCCCCGGCGGGTCGAGCGCCGGCAGGTTCACGGTGGCGTAGTGGTGACCGTAGGAGGTGTGCAGGTCCAGGTGCTCGGGTTGCATCGTGGCCGGCAGCACCACGTCGGCGTAGTCGCAGGTGTCGGTCCACCGCTGCTCCAGCACCACGGTGAACAGGTCGGCGCGGGTCAGCCCCCGGCGCAGCCGGTTCTGGTCGGGCACGGTGGCGACCGGGTTGGTGTCGAAGACCACCAGCGCGGTGACCGGCGGGTCGGCCTCCCCGGTCAGTGCGGCGGCGAGCCGGCTCATGTTGATCGACCGGGCCGGTGGCGCGGGCATCCCGGCGGGCCGGGCGACACGGTCGGGGTCGATGCGGTGATGCCCGCTGGTGGTGGCCAACGCCCCGCCCCCGGGATAGCGGAAGTCACCGGTGAGCAGGGGGATCGCCGCGATGGCCCGGACCGCCTGCCCGGCGCCGGCGTGTCGTTGCAGACCGAGCCCGATGCGGATGGCGGTGGGCCGGGTGGTGGCGATCCGTTCGCCGAGCCGGCGCACCACGTCCGCGTCGAGGCCGCACTCGGCGGCGGCGCGGGTCACCGGCCACTCGTCCAGGCGGGCCTCCATCCGCTCCCAGCCGACGGTGTGCGCGGCCAGCCACGGCCGGTCGGCGCCGCCGAGGTCCCGCACGTGCCGCATCAGCCCCAGGGCCAGGGCGGCGTCGGTGCCGGGAAGCGGGGCGACGTGTTCGTCGCTGCGGGCGGCGGTGTCGGTGCGCAGCGGGTCGATGGTGACGATGTACGCGCCGCGCTGCTGGGCCTGCCGCACGAACGGCCAGTGGTGCAGGTTGGTGGAGAGCAGGTTCGCCCCCCACAGGACGATCAGTTTCGCCTCGACCACCGACTCCGGTTCGAAGCCGACCGACCCGCCGTAGAGGGACCCGAGGGCGGCCCGGGAGGCGGCGGTGCAGATGGTGGTGCGCAGCCGCGACGCCCCGAGGTGGGCGAAGAGCCGGGGCCCCATCGTCCAGCCCTGCACCAGGCCCATGGTGCCGGCGAAGTAGTACGGCAGGATCGACTCCGGACCGTGGATGTCGATGCTGGCCTGCCACCCGTCGGCGACCCGGCGTACCGCCTCGTCCCAGCTCGCCGGCCGGTACGACACCGGCCCCACCCCCTTGGGGCCGACCCGCACCAGCGGGGTGGTCAGCCGGTCGGGGCCGGTGACCGCGTCGAGGTAACGGCTCACCTTGCCGCACAACGCGCCGCGGGTGTACGGGTGTCCGGGATCGCCGCGTAGGCCCACCGGCCGCCCGTCGGTGACGGTGAGCTGCCAGACGCAGGTGTCCGGACAGTCCAGGGGGCACGCGCCGGGGTGCACGGTGGTGACCATGCCGCGGATGCTATCCGCCGCCGACACCCCCGGCGGGCCCGTCACCGCCTGCGGTTCGCCCCGGGGCGGCTACCATCGCGGTGAACACCGGTGCGACCCGGCCGGGGGACGACCCCGCCGGGGCCGGTGCGGTGGCCGGCTACCCTTGCCAGGGTCGTTCCACCCCCGGGCGGGAATGCCCCGACGGTGACCGGCCGTTACACCGGTAGACCAGCACCACGAACGAGGGGAAGTCGATCATGGGCGAGCGTATGCTGCGCGGAAGCCGTCTGGGCGCGGTCAGCTACGAATCCGACCGCAACACGGAGCTCGCGCCACGCCAGACCCGCGAGTACCTCTGCGCCAAGGGCCACCAGTTCGAGGTTCCGTTCGCCGTCGACGCCGAGGTCCCCACGACCTGGGAGTGCAAGTTCGACGGCAGCGTCGCCCGCCTCGTCGACGGCACCGAACCGGAGCAGAAGAAGGCCAAGCCGCCGCGTACCCACTGGGACATGCTGCTGGAGCGGCGCTCCATCGCCGAGTTGGAGGACATCCTCGCCGAACGGCTCCAGGAGGTCCGCACCCGCCGCGGCCGCGCCTGACGACACACCGACTTGCGCGAACGGCGCCCCCGGGAGGAGACCTCCCGGGGGCGCCGTTCGCATATGTCATCACGGCCCACCGGGGCCGCACCCGGGTGGCCCGCGCCCGCCGCAGGTCAGGGCTGGCGGGGCTCCACGATCTCACCCTCGATGGCCCGACCCCCGTCGACCACCGGCGGGGCCACCACGTCACCGTCCGCCGGCGACGCCGCCGGCTCCCCCTGCCGCACCCGCACCGTACGCGGACCGAACAGGTCACCGGCGACCATCGACGACACCCGCCGCTCGGTGGCCCGCTGCACCCCCGACCGCACCAACCGGCGCACCGGCGGCACCAGCAGCAACACCCCTACCAGCCCGCTGACCAGCCCCGGAACCGCCAGCAACAGCGCGCCGACCAACCCGACCAGACCATCGGTCACCTGCCGGCCCGGCGGCTGCCGGGACTCCACCGACGTGCGGAACCCCCGCCAGGCGCGCATCCCCTCCCGCCGCAGCAACACCAGACCCAGCAGGGACGCGGCGAACACCAGCAGCACCGCCGAACCGAACCCGACGGTCCGACCCACCCCGACGAACACCGCCAACTCCACCACCACCGCCACCAGCAGGGCCAGTGGCACGAACCTCAGGTATCGGCGCATCTCACCTCATCCGCATCAGGCGGCCGCCCGCTCACCACCGGTCGGACAATGCCCGGGGCGACAGGCCCGCCCCTCCAGCATGCCACGGGCGCCCTCACGGCCACCGGTCATGACCACGCCGCCACCGCCCCGGCCGCCGGTCCCGCAACCCCCAGGTGGTGATCCGCCACAACGCCTCCGCCACGATCAACGGGCTCATCTTGCTCGCCCCCCGCTCCCGCTCCACGAACGTGATCGGCACCTCCACGATCCGCGCCCCCGCCCGGTGCGCCAGCCGCGACAACTCCACCTGGAACGAATACCCCTGCGAACACACCGACTCCAGGCGCATCGCCCGCAACGCCGACAACCGGTACACCCGGAATCCGCCGGTGGCATCGGACACCGGCATCCCCAACGCCAACCGCGCATACAGGTTCCCGCACCGCGACAGCAGCAACCGCCGCCACGGCCAGTTCACCACCTGCGCCCCACCCACCCACCGCGACCCGATCACCACATCGGCGTCCCGGGCGGCATCCAACAGGGCGGGCAGGTCCTCCGGGGCGTGCGAACCGTCGGCGTCCATCTCCACCACCGCGTCGTAACCGCGCTGCCGCGCCCACCCGAACCCGGCCAGGTACGCCGCCCCCAACCCCTGTTTGCCGGGCCGGTGCAGCACGTGCACCTGCGCGTCGGTGGCGGCCATCGCCTCGGCCAACGCCCCCGTACCGTCGGGGCTGTCGTCGTCGGCGACCAGTACGTCCACCGTCGGCGCCGCCCGGCGCACCCGGGCCACCACGTCGCTGACGTTGTCGGCCTCGTTGTAGGTGGGGATCACCACCAGCACCCGGCCCACCCCCGGATACCCCACGGCTGCCTCACCCACCGTCTCCCCCGTTCCTGCCGGCTCACCCGACGGAGGTGACCCCCCGCCGTCGACGCAGCGCCCCCGCGGCGGCCAGGGCCGCCACCGCCAGGCCCGCCAACGCCACCTCCGGCCACCTCCCGGCCCGGGTGGCAGGGGTCCGCCCGTCGGAGAGCGTCACCTGCCGCACCGCCACCGCCCGGGTGTTGAACCCGGTGGCATCGCTTACCCGCCCGTCCGGGGTGACGAACCCGGACACCCCGACCGTCGAGGCCATCAACGCCGCGCGACCGTGCTCCACCGCCCGCAACCGCACCATCGCCAACTGCTGACGGGCCTCCGCCACGTCGAACGTGGCGTTGTTCGTCTGCACCACCAGCAACTGCGCCCCACCGTCGACGGTGTCGCGCACCAGACCGTCGTAGGCGACCTCGAAACAGATCACGTCGCCGAGCACCACCGCCCCCGCGTCGACCACCCCCGGGGTCGACCCCGCCACGAAGTCGGCGCGCACCCGGTCGACCTGCGACGACACCGCCCGGGCCAGTGACCGCAACGGCACGTACTCGGCGAACGGCACCGGATGCCGCTTGGTGTACAACTGGGTCAGGTCCGGGCCGGAACCCGGCCGCCACAGGATCCCGGCGTTGCGGACCTCACCGTCACCGGGGCCTGCCAGCACCGCACCCACCAGGATCGGCGCACCGACCGCGTCCGCGGCCTGGGAGATCCGCGCCCCGGCGGCGGCGTTGCGCAACGGATCGATGTCCGAGGAGTTCTCCGGCCACACCACCAGGTCGGGACGCGGCACGGCCCCACTGGCGACCCGCGCGGCCAACTTCACCGTCGCGTCGACGTGATTGTTGAGTACCGCCTGCCGCTGGGCGTTGAAATCCAACCCCAACCGTGGCACGTTGCCCTGCACGATCGCCACCCGCACCGACCGGCCGTCGCCGGCAGCGCCCGTGGGCACCGCCAACCCCACCCCGACCAGCACCAACAACCCCACCGCCACCCCGGCCACCGGCCGCCACACCCCGTCCGGGGTCGACCACCGCCGCCACCACCCCACCACCAGCAACCCCCCGGCCACCGCCACGACCCCGGTGACCAGCGGTGCCCCACCCAGCCACGCCCACCCCAACAGCGGGGAGGCGTCCTGACTGAACGCCAACCGCCCCCACGGGAACCCCCCGAACGGCGTACGGTCGCGCAACGCCTCCTGCCCCACCCACAACACCCCGGTCACCGGCGGCCACGTCCACCGCCACCGGTCCACCACCGGCGACAACCACGCCGACGCCGCACCCAGCAAAGCCAGATAACCGGCCTGCAACAACGACAGCAACACCCACGGCAGATATCCGGTGTGCAGATTGGTCCACGCCAACAACGGCGCGAAGAACGCCACCCCGGTCAGGAACCCCAACCCGGCGCCCGCACGCAGCCGCCGCCGATGCGCCGCCACCGCCAACCCGGCCACCCCCACCGGGGCCAACGGCCACCACCCGTACGGCGGGAACGCCAACAGCAGCGCCACCCCGGCGGCCACCGCCACCGGCACCGCCACCGGCAACGGCACCGCCGCACTGGTCGGCCGTACCACCAGCGGGGTACGCGTCTCATCCCGGTCGAGCGTCGTCACCGGCACCTCACCACGATCACGGGCCGAAGGCTACCCGCCCCACCCCGCCACCCCGAGCCCACCGACCAGGACAGGGGAAAAGCCACCACGATGACCGGGCACCCCGGAACCGGCCCCAGACCACGGACACGAAATCGGGGCGCGGCCTAAGCCGCGCCCCGATGCTCCCAGGCCCTTCCCAGCCGGTGGGGCGAGAACGAGCGACGCCGACCTTCGGACCGACCAGACGGTGGACTGGCTGCCCCCGCCGGGCCGTTGTCTACTGGCCGTGCCCCTCACCCTGCCCGTACACCGGTAACCGCGACCGGTTCGCGCCGCCCCGCCGACCCCCGCCCGCTGGACCTGGCCGCCGCGACGAGATGCACCAACAATGTCGCTCGGCCAGCGGACGAAGGGACGAAGCGAACAACAGCCGCTTCCCGTAGTAGGACTCAAAGACGGTACGGCCTGCACCCCCGCCGCTGTCAACCCACCCCCGGCCAGTCGCACCCACCGACCCGGCGTGTCGCGTCGGCGCGTCTCAATCCCCACCCAGATGCCGACGCAGTAACGCCCCCGCCGCCACCGGATACTCCCCGGCGAGCAACCCCCCGGCAGCCAGCACATAATCCACATCCACCACCGGCCGCGCCGCCCGCGGCACCGGCCACCCCCCGGCATGATCGGTGAGCACCTGCGCCAACACCCCCACCGCCGCACCCGCCCCGGCGTGACGCAGCACACCACCCGAACCCACCAGCAGCCGCACGTCCCGCAGATCCCGACCGGCCCGCTCCCCGACCGCCCCACGGGCATGCCGACGCAACGCCACAGTCGCCGCCAACGCCGCGATCCGCCCCTCCACCGCCCGATCCTCGTCGTCGACCGGCAGGAACCCCGGATCGGCCGCCCGCACCGCCGCCGCCGACGCCAACACCTCCTGCCCGGCGGCGTCGAGCAGCCGCTCCTCCACCGCCGCCCGCACCACCCCCGGCGCACTCCACCGCATCCCCAGATCCCCCTCCACGGTGCGGGCCCGCCACCACGCCCCCGCCACCTCCCGACCCGGACCATCAGCCCGCTCGTCCGGCGTCAACACCGAATACACATCCGTCGTCGCCCCACCCACATCCACCACCGCCAGATCACCACCCACCACGTCGGCGAGAACCTCCACCCCCGTCAACACCGCATCCGGGGTCGCCGCCCGTACCAACCGGGCGAACCGGCCCCCCCGCGACAACCGCTTACCACCTATGACATGCCGCAGGAACACCTCCCGGATCGCCGCCCGCGCCGACGCCGGCGCCAACACCCCGATCCGGGGCAGCACATTGTCCGCCACCGTCACCGGCACCCCCGCCGCCGCCAACACCTCCCGCAACCCGTCGCGCACCTCGACGTTGCCTGCCAACACCACAGGCACCCGCCACCGGGCCCGCGCCAACCGCGTCGCGTTGTGGGTCACCGTGTCGGCGTCCCCACCATCGGTGCCCCCGACCAACAGCACCACATCCGGCCGGGCCGCCCGTACCGCCGCCAACTCCGCCGCCCCCAACCGGCCCGCCGCCACGTGCACCACGTCCGCCCCCGCCGACAACCCCACCCGCCGGCCCGCCTGCGCGGTCACCAACGGCTCGTAACCCACCACCGCCAGCCGCAACCCACCCCCCGCCGACGAACACACCAACCACGGCAGGTCCCCGCCCACCGCCCCGGCTTGCGCCACCGCCGCGGCGACCGCCGCATCCAGACCGTGCAGCACATCCGTGGTCACCGTCGTCGGCACCGACGCCGCCCCCACCAACCGCCCCACGTCCAGGTCCACCACCGCCGCCTTCGTCCAGGTCGACCCGACGTCGGCGCAGACCACCCGGCTCACGCCGCCGCCGGCACGACCACGGTGCCCGTCGCGGTGACCGCCACGACCGGCTCCGCCAACACCTCCGCCGCCGACCCACCCCGCTCCGGCCGCCCCCGACACACCACCCGCGCCACGAAATCAATCGTCCTGCTCCGGGTGCCCACCCGCACCACCGTCGCCGTCACCTCCACCACGTCACCCGCCCGCACCGCCGCCAGGAACTGCACATCCGCATACGACGCGAACAACCCCTCGTCACCATCGGTACGGATACACACCTCCGTCGCCACATCCCCGAACAACCCCAACGCGTACGCCCCGTCCACCAGGTTCCCCGCGTAATGCGCATGCGCGTACGGCACATACCGCCGATGCGTGACCGTCAATCCCACCCGGGAATCACTCATACCCTCGCCTTCCTGTCCGTCACCAACGCATGCACCAGATACGACGCCACCTCACCCGGCGTGGTGCCCCGACCGAAGATGCGGTCCACCCCCAGCTCGGCGGTCATCGTCTCGTCGAACCGCGGCCCACCCACGATCAACAACGGCCGCTTCCCCGCCGGCAACGCCTCCCGGAACGCCGCCGACATCTCCCGCGTATTGTGCAGATGCGCATCACGCTGCGTCACCACCTGCGACACCAGCACCGCATCCGCCCGCTCCCGCCGGGCCGCCTCCACCAGCTCCGGCACACTCACCTGCGCACCCAGATTGGTCACCTTCAACTCCCGGTAGTACTCCAGGCCCTTCTCCCCCGCGATGCCCTTCACATTCAGGATCGCGTCGATACCCACCGTGTGCGCATCCGTCCCGATACACGCCCCCACCACCGACAACTTCCGCCGCAACCGCTGCTTCACCGCCGCATTGACCTCCCTGGCACCCAGCAGCGGAAAATCCCGCTCCACCACCTGCACGGCACCCAGGTCCACCAGATGATTCACCCGCCCGTACACCACGAAGAACGTGAAACCGTCACTCATCGGCTTCGCATGCACCAACATCGCCGGATCGATACCCATCCGGTTGGCCAACTGCACCGCCGCACCCTCGGCCCGCTTGTCGTGCGGCACCGGCAACGTGAACGACACCTGCACCATCCCGTCCCCGGTGGTGTCACCGTACGGCCGCACGACCCGCTTCCCGGCGTCACCACCGGACTCCACGACGCCCATGCCGTGCTGACCGGGCATGCTCTCGCGGCCCTCACTCCGCTCGGTGCGCTCGCTCATGCCGGCTGCTCCAGGATCTCCGTCGCCGGGTTGAAGTAGCCCGCCTCATGCCGCGCCACCCCCGCCAGACCCTTACCCCGATCCGCCGGCCGCTTCATGATCCCGAACGTGCCCTCCGCGATCGCCGTCAACAACGACTGCTCACCGATCCGCTCCAACAACTCCACCGCCTCACCCAGCACCCGGTTCGCCCGCTGCTGGATGAACCCACCCGGTGCCGGCACGAAATCCTCGTGCAACCCACCCGCCGCACCCAACACGTACCGCACGTTCTGCAGGGCGATGTCCCGATCTGACAACCACGGCGTCACCACCGCCTCCGTCATCATCCCCACCAACAGAATCCCCTGCCCCGTCATCGCCCCCACCAGATTGAAGAACCCATCCAGCAGATTCCCCCGGAACACATCCCCCGTCATGTGCTTCGTCGGCGGCATCCACTTCAACGGCGCATCCGGAAACAACTCCCGCGCCAACAACGCATGCGCCAACTCCAACCGGAACGACTCCGGCACCTCCGGATTGATCTCGAACGCGTGCCCCAACCCCAGCTGCCAGTCCGCCAACCCCGCCTCATGCGCGAAGAACTCGTTGAGCAACTGCGACACCGTCACGGTGTGCGCCTCGTCCACCGCATCCGCCGTGGTCAGATAGTTGTCCTCACCGGTGTTGATGATGATCCCCGCCCGCGCGTGCACCTGCCGCGAAAACCGCTGATCCACAAACGTGCGGATCGGATTGATGTCCCGGAACAAAATCCCGTACATCGAATCGTTGAGCATCATGTCCAGCCGCTCCAGGCCCGCCAGCGTCGCCATCTCCGGCATACACAACCCCGACGCGTAATTCGTCAACCGCACATACCGGCCCAACTCCCGCGACGTCTCATCCAACGCCGCCCGCATCAACCGGAAATTCTCCTGCGTCGCATACGTGCCCGCGAACCCCTCACGGGTCGCCCCCTCCGGCACATAATCCAACAACGACTGCCCCGTCGACCGGATCACCGCGATCACATCCGCACCCGCCCGCGCCGCCGCCTGCGCCTGCGGAATGTCCTCATAGATGTCACCCGTGGCCACAATCAGATAGATCCACGGCCGCTGCCGCGGATCCCCGTACCGCCGCACCAACCGGTCCCGCTCCGCGCGACGCCGATCCACCTGCCGAATCCCCGCCCCCACCGCCCTGCGCGCCGCCCGCCGCGCCACCGTCACCGCAGGACCCGACGGCACCTCGAACCGCACCGACCCGGCCGCCGCCTTCTGCGCCAGCAACGTCACATCCGGCACACCCTCCCGCGCGAGCGCGTCGAACACCGGCAACGCCACCCCGTGCCCCAGACCCACATCCGCCACCACCGCATCCACCAACCGGTTCACCCACGGAATCCCATCCGGATCCGCACCCGACACCCCGGCCAACCGCAACACCGCCCGCTCCACCGACACCGTGGTGTGGCTACGCGCCAGCTCCACCACCGGCCGGCCCGCCCGACGCGCCAAATCCCGCGCCCGCGCCACCAACACCGGATCCAGGTCAAGCTTCCCCGTCACGACAACACCTCGCTCCGCCCGGCGACGCCGCGACAGCGCCACCCCGTGCCGATGATCCCCTCGCTCACGAAACGCCTTCCTCGTAGATGACCTCACCGCGCAACACCGTCGCCCGGCACACCGGCAGCGGCGTCGGATCCGCCGGGCCCCGCACCTCCGGATCCTCGGCCTGCAACACCGGCAGACCCCGCTCCACCCCCACGGGGGTGTCCCACACCGCGAACGTCGCCGGCGCACCCTTGGCGATCAAACCCTCGTTGTCCAGGTGCACCGCCCGCCACCCACCCCGGGTGTGCGCCGCGAACGCCGCCCGCACACTCATCCGCTGCGCCGCACTGTGATGCGCCGCCGCCGCCCGCACCGAACCCCACGGGTCCAACGGCGTCACCGGCGAATCCGACCCGAACGCCAACGCCACCCCCACACCGTGCATCGCCCCCATCGGATTCGACTCCAGCGACCGGGCCAGACCCAGCCGCGACTCGTACATCCGACCCGCACCACCCCACAACCGGTCGAACGCCGGCTGCATGCTCGCCACCACCCCGTACTCCACGAAACCCGCGATCAACCGCTTACTCATGATCTCCGCGTGCTCCACCCGGTGCCGGGCCGCCCGCACCCGATCCGTGCCCAACACGGCCGCCGCCGCCGCGAACCCCTCCAACACCGTCGAGATCGCCGCGTCACCGATCGCATGGAACCCACCCTGCATCCTGTGCGCCGCACAATCCACCAGATGGTCACGCACCTGGTCCGCACTCAGATAACCGTGCCCGCAACCCTCACCGTCGAGGTAATCCCGCGACACGTGCGCCGTCCGCGACCCCAACGCCCCGTCCGCGAACAGATCACCACCCGCACCCACCGCACCCAACTCCCGGGCCCGCGCCGCCCCCGACAACTCACCCCAATAGCCGTACACCTCCGGCAACCCCGCACCCGACAACGCCAACAACCCGGTGAAGTCCTCCTCGTCGGAAATCTGCGGACCACCACACTCGTGCACCGCCGCGATCCCCAACGACGCCGCATGCGCCAACGCCACCCGCTGCGCCGCCACCCGCTGCGCCCGACCCACCGAACCCTGCGCCGCCGCCCGCACCACATGGTGCGCGTCCCGCCGCAACCACCCCGACACGTCGAAACCCGGCACCCCCGCCGCCTCCGGACACGCCGCCAGCAACGCCTGCGACACCAACGCCGAATGGATCGACGCCTGCGACAGGTACACCCGCCGGCCACCCGCCGCCCGGTCCAACTCCACCGCCCCCGGCAACCGCGGATCCACCCACGCCGACTCGTCCCAACCGTGTCCCAACACCACCGCGTCACCCGGCAGACCGGCCGCGAACGCCGACACCGCCCCCAGCAACTCCCCCGCCGACCGCACCGACGACAGATCCAGGCCCGACAACACCAACCCGGTGTCCGTGGCATGCACGTGCGCGTCCACGAACGCCGGCGTCACCAACGCCCCGTCCAACTCCACCACCCGATCGGCAGCCGGCGCATCCGCGTCCACACCCAACCAAGCGATCCGCCCGTCCCGCACCAACAGCGCCGTCGCGCTCGGCTCCGCCGGACAGTGCAGCACTCCACAGCGGTACAACGTCGAGGGGTTCGTCATGGCACTCAGTCTGCCGCCAACCGGGACTCGAAGAGACCACGTACCCCCGGCTCCGACCGCACCAACCCCAACGCCAACTCCGCGTGCCCCGGCACGAAGCCGTTGCCCACCAGCATCGTCACATCCGCCGCCAGGCCCTCCGCACCCAACGCCGCCGCCGCGAAACTCGTCGCCATCGAGAAGAAGATCACCGTGCCACCGTCCGCCGTGGCCAACACCGCACCATGCTCACACCCCGGCACGTCCACGCAGACCACCGTCACATCCGCCGGCCCACCCAACGCCGTCGTCACCGCCGACGACAACGTCACCGGATCCCGGGCATCGGCCAACGCCACCACCGACGCCACCCCGGCCCCCATCAACGCGTCCCGCTCCGCCGCCACCGGCACCACCCCGACGGTACGACCAGCACCCGCCCGCCGCGCCGCCACCAACGACAACGACCCGCTCTTACCGGCCCCACCGATCACCGCCACCGTCACCGTCGACGGGTCACCGGCCCGCTCCCGCCGCGCCACCACGTCACCGACCACCCGCGCCGTCAACGCCGGTGCCCCGCACACGTCCAGCACCGCCAACGCCAACTCGGGATGCAGATCCGCCGGCAGCACCGCCGCGATGGACCGGGCGAACAGGATCGCGTACCCGTCACACGGCACCTGCTCGCTGCGCCCGTCCCAACGGGCCAACCCGTCGAGGATTGTCAACGGCGTCAACGTCAACGACACGAGCGTCGCCACCCGGTCACCCACGGTCAACCCCAGCGGCGACCGGCGGCCGGCCTCCTCCACGGTGCCGATCAACATCCCACCCGACCCGGTCACCGGATTCTGCATCTTGCCCCGGGCCGACACGATCTCCAGCACCTCGGCGCGGACCTTCTCCCCGTCCCCGCCGTGCTTCTGCGCCAACTGCCGGAAACTCGCCGCGTCGAGATTCAGCCGCTCCACCCGGATCCGCACCTCGTTCACGGCGATCCGGGGGTCGGCGTCCAACCGCCAAGCCGCCTGCGGCAGCACCCCCGCCGGTTCCACGACACGGTGCAGGCCTACCGGTGACGTCACACCAACCTCCCCTCTCCACCGCGCGAAGCCCCGGCCAGGACTCGCATCGCGGGAAAACTTACGGCAGACTAATTTCTCCGCCGGATATTTTCCAGTAGCCTTCGGAACTACCGATCATCACACCAGCACGCCGGTCACCCCGGCCAGGCGCCACGAGGAGGGGCCGTGACCCAGACCCAACCGATGGAGACCATCCCTGGGCCCCGCCCCGCCCCGGTCGCCGTACCGACCGCAGGGCAGCCCTACGAATACCGCCGCAGCCCCCTGGTCGAACCCGACTGGACCCGCTTCCCCGGCTGGCGTCACGTCACCCGCGAGCAGTGGGAGAGCGCCCAGTGGCAACGCGTCAACTGCGTCAAGAACATCAAGCAGCTACGCGCCGTCCTCGGCGACACCGTCGACGAGACCTTCTACACCGACCTGGCCGCCGACCAGCAGGCCCTGGCCACCATGTCGATGCTGGTGCCACCCCAGATGATCAACACGATGGTGCCGTTCGCCCCGATGACCACCGACGCGTTCCGCGCCGACCCCATCCGGCGCTACATGATCCCCGTCGCCGCCGACCGGCGCACCGACTGGCCGTCACACCCCTACGCCAGCCGAGACTCGCTCCACGAACACGACATGTGGGTCGCCGAGGGCCTCACCCACCGCTACCCCACCAAGGTCCTCGCCGAACTGCTCTCCACCTGCCCCCAGTACTGCGGGCACTGCACCCGGATGGACCTGGTCGGCAACTCCACCCCCGCCGTCGACAAACTCAAGCTCACCCTCAAGCCCGTCGACCGCTACGACGCCCACATCGGCTACCTCAAGGCCCACCCCGGCGTCCGCGACGTGGTCGTCTCCGGCGGTGACGTGGCCAACGTCCCCTGGCGCAACCTTGAGTCGTACCTCATGCGGCTGCTCGAACTGGAAACCGTCCGCGACATCCGGCTCGCCACCAAGGCCCTGATGGGCCTGCCCCAGCACTGGCTCCAGAACGACGTCGTCGAGGGCCTGGAACGGGTCGCCCGCACCGCCGCCCGACGCGGCGTCAACCTGGCCATCCACACCCACGTCAACCACGCCCAGTCGATCACCCCGCTGGTCGCCAGGGCCACCCAGACCGCCCTCGACGTGGGCGTCCGTGACGTCCGCAACCAGGGTGTACTCATGCGCGGCGTCAACGCCACCGCCCCCGACCTGCTCGACCTCTGCTTCGCCCTGCAGGGCGAAGCCGGCATCCTGCCCTACTACTTCTACATGTGCGACATGATCCCCAACGCCGAACACTGGCGGGTCCCGGTCTGGCACGCCCAGCAGCTCCAGCACGACATCATGGGCTACCTGCCCGGCTACGCCACCCCCCGGATCGTCTGCGACGTCCCCTTCGTCGGCAAACGCTGGGTGCACATGCTCACCGAGTACGACCGCGAACGCGGCATCTCCTACTGGACCAAGAACTACCGCACCTCCATCGAGTCGGCCGACCTGGAGGTGCTCGACAAGCGCTACGCCTACTACGACCCGATCGACACGCTGCCCGACGCCGGCCAGCGGTGGTGGGCCGCGCACCGCGACGACTGAAACACCTCGTGCGCCGCCCCCGCGACCCGACCGGTCCGGGGGCGGCGCACGGGGTCACGCCCCGCGCGGGGCGTACATGATCACCGCGACGCCGAGCAGACAGATCGCCGCACCCGTCAGGTCCCACCGGTCCGGCCGGAAGCCGTCCACCAGCACCCCCCAGGTCAGCGAGCCCGCCACGAAGACCCCGCCGTACGCGGCGAGGATCCGGCCGAAGTTGGCGTCCGGCTGGAACGTCGCCACGAAGCCGTACACGCCGAGCGCGACCACCCCGCCGGCGATCCACCACAACCCCCGGTGCTCCCGCCAGCCCTGCCAGATCAGCCACGCCCCGCCGATCTCGGCGAGCGCGGCCAGGACGAACAACACCAGGGAGCGGGCGACCAGCATGACCGCACGCTAACGCGGGTGGTCCCCTGAGCTTCCAGGGGGCCACCCGTCGCACGGAGCGCTCAGCGCAGCGCGTCCTTGACGTCCTGTCCGGCGTCCTTGACGTCCTGTCCGGCGTCCTTGACGTGCTCGTTTGCCTGCTTGGCCCGGGCCCTGCTCCGCTCGGTGGCGCCCTCGGTCCGCATCCGCTCGTCGTTGGCGACGTCGCCGATCCGCTCCTTGGCCGCGCCGGTCAACTCCTGGGCCTTGTTCTTCGCCTTGTCGGTGAAGCTCATGTCGCCTCCTGTCGCTCAGGCGGTCACGGGGGCAGCGTGCCCCGCTCATCGGTGGCGTCCCCGATCGGCTCGACATGAAACGAACAGCGCCGTAGGCGCCGGGGGTGGGGGTGCGCCTTGGCGCACCATCCGTAGGGCGTCCTAGGACGGTTGGGTATCCCGCATGATCAGGGTGGTAGGGCGCACAGTCCTCTGGTCGTCCTAGGACAACAGGTGGCGGGTCGGTCCTGGCGAGGGCTGGTTGACTGGGGGGATGAGCGAGATCATCCTGGTCCGACACGGCGAGACCAGCTGGAGCGCCAGCCGCCGGCACACCTCGTACACCGATCTGGAGCTGACCGCGGACGGTGAGCGGCAGGCACGGGCGCTGGCCGGTGTGCTCACCGGCCAGCGCTTCGCCCGGGTGCTCGCCAGCCCCCGCCGGCGGGCCCGGCACACCGCCCAGCTCGCCGGCCTCACCGTCGACGAGGTCGACGACGACCTGGCCGAGTGGAACTACGGCGAGTACGAGGGACGCACCACCGCGGAGATTCAGCAGGAACGCCCGGACTGGACCATCTGGACCGACGGTTGCCCCGGCGGAGAGTCCCCCGCGCAGCTCGGCGTACGGGTCGACCGACTACTCGCCCGGGTCGTCCCGCTGCTGGAGCTCGGCAGCGTGGCGTTCGTCGGCCACGCGCACACCCTGCGGGTGGTCGGCGCCCGCTGGATCGGTCTGCCGGTGTCCGGCGGCGGGAAGCTACGGCTGGACACCGCCACCGTATCCGTCCTCGGCCACGAGCACGGTCGACAGGTGATCCTGCGCTGGAACGGCGGCTGAGCCGGTGAGCCGGCGGTCTGCCGGCACGACCGCGACCGGAGAGGCCGCCGTGCCGGCACGACGGGCTCAGCCGTTGTCGCGGGACCGCCGTGGCATTGCCGCCAGCGGGATCTTCGGCGGTCGTGACTCGTACGGGGTGGACAGCACCACAGTCGTGCGGGTGGTGACGTTCGCCGCGGTACGGATCTCCTGGAGCACCCGTTCCAGGTCGGCCGGACCGGCCACCCGCACCAGGAGCAGGTAGAAGTCCTCCCCCGCCACCGAATAACAGGAGTCGATCTCGGGCAGGTGGGCCAGCCGCTCCGGCGCGTCGTCCGGCTGGGACGGGTCGAACGGTCGGATCGCCACGAACGCGGTCAGCGGCAGATCCAGCGCCTCGAAGGAGACCCTGGCGGTGTACCCGTTGATCACGCCGCGCTGTTCCAGCCGGCGGACCCGCTGGTGCACGGCCGAGACCGACAGGCTGACCTTCTCTGCCAGGTCCGTGTACGACAGGCGGCCGTCGGCGGTCAGCGCGGCGACGATGGCGCGGTCGATCTCCTCCACGCGTGCAACCTACCCGGTGGCGCACTCCCCTGGCGACGGTGTCCCGCCCGGTGTGACGCTCAGCGGGCCGCCCGGTCGCGCACCGCGTCGGCCGCGAAGTTCAACACCTCCGCCAGATCCTCCTCGTCGAGGAAGGGCAGATCGGTGAGGATGTCCGTCACCGACATCCCCTCCGCCATCATCGCCAGCAGGGTCGCCACCGGGATCCGGGACTGCCGCACGCAGGGTGCGCCGCCCATCACCTCGGGGTCGACGGTGATCCGGGGGAAGGTCACCGGCACAGGTTAGCCCTTCGCCAACGCCCGGGAGATCACCATCCGCTGGATCTGGTTGGTGCCCTCGACGATCTGGAGCACCTTCGCCTCGCGCATGTACCGCTCGACCGGATGGTCGGAGACGTAACCGGCACCACCGAGCACCTGCACCGCGTCGGTGGTGACCCGCATCGCCACGTCGGTGGCGAACAGCTTCGCCTTGGCCGCCTCGATCGAGTACGGGCGGCCGGCGTCGCGTAGGCGGGCGGCGGCCAGGGTGAGCGCCCGGGCCGCGGAGATCTGGGTGGCCGCGTCGGCCAGCAGGAAGCCGAGCCCCTGGAAGTCGACGATCGCCCGTCCGAACTGCTGCCGTTCCCGGGCGTAGCCGACGGCGTAGTCCAGCGCCGCCTGGGCCAAGCCGACCGCGCAGGCGGCGATGCCGAGCCGCCCCGAGTCCAGTGCGGACATTGCGATGGTGAACCCCGCCCCCTCCCCGCCGATCAGCCGGTCGGCGGACACCCGGGCGTCGTCGAGGACGAGCTGCGCGACGGGCGAGGAGCGCAACCCCATGGTCCGCTCCGCCGCCTGCGGTGCGACACCCGGCGTGCCCCGGTCGGCCAACAGGCAGGAGATGCCCTTCGGGCCCGGCCCGCCGGTGCGGCAGAAGATGTTGTAGAAGTCCGCCACCTGGGCGTGGGTGATCCACGCCTTGACCCCGGTGACCCGGTAGTCGTCGCCGTCGCGGACCGCCCTGGTGGTCAGCGCCGCAGCGTCCGAACCCCCCTGCGGCTCGGAGAGGCAGTACGCCCCGAGCAGCTCCCCGCCCAGCAGGTCCGGCAGCAGTGCGCGCTGCGCGTCGGTGCCGAACTGGGCAAGCGGGTAGCAGGACAGGGTGTGCACGCTGACTGCCTCGGCGACCGCGAGCCACCGGCCGGCCAGGATCTCCAGCACCTGGAGGTAGACCTCGTACGGCTGGGCGGCGCCGCCGTGCTCCTCGTCGTACGGCAGGCCCAGCAGCCCGGCCCGACCGAGGGTGCGCAGCACCTCCCGGGGGAACTCGGCGCGTTCCTCGAAGTCGGCGGCCCTCGGCGCGAGCTCGCGGTCGGCGAGTTCGGTGGCGAGGTCGAGCAGGTCGTGGGCCTCGTCGGTGGGGAGGATCCGGTCGACAGTCATAGCGCGATGAGCTCCAGGGGTGGTTGAGCCGTTGCCCGCCGTCATCGGGCACCACGCCGTCAGCTTAACGGTCGTTCGGGCCGCGGCCCACTCCGGTCACGGCGGCCCGACCCACCCCGGGTCGTGACGGCCGGCGCCTGCGGTGAACCGCAGCGGCGACACCTCCGTACCACCGGATGCCCTCCCCGGGTCCCGACGAGCCCGACGGAGTTTCCCGATGCACCGACGCACCGTACTGACCTCGGCGGGGGTCGCCCTCGCCGCGCTCGCCACCGGGTGGGCGGCCCTGACCGTCCCCACCGCGAGCGCCGAGACCGGGCCGCCGGCCACCACGCGCCCGGCGACGTCGACACGCAGCGACGGGCCGCAGGCCACCGCCGACGGGCCGGAGCCGACCGCCGACGCCACCGGCCGACCGGCCACCGCGCCCGCCGGTTCCCCGGTGGCCGTCAACGGCCGGCTGCGGGTCTGCGGGGTGAACCTGTGCAACCAGACCGGGGCACCTGTCCAACTGCGCGGGATGAGCAGCCACGGCCTCCAGTTCTTTCCGAACTGCCTCAACCCGGACTCGCTGGCAGCGCTGCGCACCGACTGGCGGGCCGACTTCGTCCGGGTCGCCATGTACGTGCAGGAGGGCGGGTTCGAGACCGACCCGGTCGGCTTCACCCGCAAGGTCGACGAGGCCGTGGAGACCGCCAGTGCGCTCGGCCTGTACGTGGTGGTCGACTTCCACATCCTGACCCCGGGCGACCCCCGCCTCAACCTGGACCGGGCGAAGTCCTTCTTCGCCGAGGTCGCCGCCCGGCACGCCGCGCGGACCAACGTCCTCTGGGAGATCGCCAACGAACCCAACGGGGTCGGCTGGGCCGGCATCAAGAGCTACGCCGAGCAGGTCATCCCGGTGATCCGGGCCGCCGATCCGGACAGCGTGGTGCTGGTCGGCACCCGGGGCTTCTCCTCGCTCGGTGTCTCCGAGGGCGCCGACGAGACCGAGGTGATCGACGACCCGGTCGACGCCGCGAACATCATGTACACGTTCCACTTCTACGCCGCGTCCCACCGGGACCTGCAACGGGCCACGGTGGCGCGCGCCGCGCGGAGCCTGCCGCTGTTCGTCAGCGAGTTCGGCACCCAGACCTTCACCGGCGACGGCCCGAACGACCTGGACAGCGCCACCGCCTGGCTGGACCTGCTCAAGAGCCTCAAGATCAGCTACGCGATGTGGAGCTACTCCGACGGCCCGGAGAGCAACTCGGTGTTCCGGCAGGGCACCTGCGCCGGCACCGACTACACAGGCACCGCCGTGCTCACCGAGTCGGGGGCGTACATCAGGTCCCGGATCCTGGGCTGAGCCGCCTGGTCGATGCCGGCCGGGCGGCGGGATCCGCTGCCCGGCCGGCATCGCCGGTCAGGATCGTCGGGCGGCCGACGCCGGTCAGCCGGCGACGACCGCCGAGACCCGGCGTACCCGGTCGGGGTGCGTCAGCACCTCCACGCTGTCGACGTACTGGTCCACCGCGCCGACCAGGGGACGGTCCCGCAGGAACGGGTCGACGATCGAGTTGCTCAGCGCGGTGGCGAGGCGGGGCGCGTCGAGCACCAGGAAGGGCCGCCCGTGGAAGGGCCGGACCGTGGACTCGACCGGCGCGGCCAGCCCGGTGGCGTTGGTCCAGTCGGCGACCGTCTCCAGCGCCCGTACCAGACCCGCCTGCCGTTCGGGCCAGTCACCCGGCCCGAGCGCGTCCGCCAACGCCGCCACCACCGGCGCGGCGTCCGGCAGGGCGGCGAACACACTGCCGAGCCACTTGTCGTACGGCGGCCAGCGCCGGTGCAGCAGCAGACCGAGGCGCAGCAGGTCCCGGGCCACCCGGGCGGCCACCAACCGGCTGCCCAACGCGTCACCCACCTCCGCACACCGTCCGACGAGATGCTCGGCCTGCCCCACCCGGGTCCACCCGGCGGCCAGCACGTGCCGCCACACGTCGTCCGGATACCACGCCAGGGCGGCACGGACCGCGCCGACCGCGCCGTGCAGACCGTCGTGGAAGACGGCGCCACCGGTCAGCTCGGCCAGCCGCTGGGTCGGCACGGCGAGCCAGTCGTCGGTGGTGACGGCGACGGTGGGGTCGAAACCGAGCCGCCCCCGCAGCCAGTCCCGCCACCCGACCACCTCCACCCCGCTGCGGTCACCGTCGACGTCGGGCACCCCCACCCGGGCGTCCGGCCAGCTGAGGAACCGGGTCGGCCGGCCCAGGAACCAGGCCGGCAGGTCGGCCAACACCGCCCGCACCGGTGCCACGTCGGCGGGGTCGGCCACGAAGACCTGGGCCCGCGGCCCCCAGTCGTGGTCGGTGGAACGTTCGGTGTCCAGGCCCAGCAGCTCCGAACCGCCGTCGAGCAGGCCGGCGGAGTACCGCAGGCCGGGCAGGCGGTCCACCAGCAGCGGCGCGACGGCCTCGTCGTGGAAGCGGCGGCACAGGACCAGGCCGGGCACGAACTCCATGGCCGGCAGTCTCACCCACCGCCCGGCCGGCGTCACCCCGGTTTCCCGCCCACCGGGCGGCACCGCGGGCGGGCGGCCCGGCGACACCAGGACCAGCACGATCGAGAAGCCCGCCCGGCCGTCGTGCCGTACCCCCGTCGTCGGTGGGTTGTGTCAGGCTGTCGGGCGTGGCAGACCAACCCCCGATTTTGCTGATCGACGCCCCCAGCCTCTACTTCCGGGCCTACTTCGGCGTGCCCGAGTCGGCCGCACGGACCGAGGACGGCCAGCCGGTCAACGCCGTACGCGGCTTCCTCGACATGCTCGCCCAGCTCGTCCGCACCCGCCGGCCCGACCGGATGGTCTGCGCACTCGACCACGACTGGAGGCCCGCCTGGCGGGTGGAGCTGCTGCCGTCGTACAAGGCGCACCGGGTCGCCCCGGAGGGCGGCGAGGAGGTGCCGGACACCCTCTCCCCCCAGGTGCCGGTGATCCTCGACGTGTTGGCCGCGATCGGCATCACCGCGGTCGGGGCGACCGGCTACGAGGCCGACGACGTGCTGGGCACCCTGTCGGTCACCCAACCCGGCCCGGTGGAGGTGGTCTCCGGCGACCGGGACCTGTTCCAGCTCGTCGACGACGCCCGGAGGGTCCGGTTGCTCTACATCGGTCGCGGAGTGGCCAAGCTCGACGACTGCGACGACGCGGCGGTCCGGGCCCGCTACGGCGTCCCCGCCGACCGCTACGCCGACTTCGCCGCGCTGCGCGGCGACCCGAGCGACGGGCTGCCCGGTGTGCCCGGGGTCGGCGAGAAGACGGCCGCCCGGCTGATCGACCGCTACGGTGGCCTGCCCGGCATCCTCAGCGCGCTCGACGACCCCGGTTCCGGGTTCGCGCCGGGGCTGCGGGCCAAGCTCGACGGTGCCCGGGACTACCTGGCGGTGGCCCCGAAGGTGGTCCGGGTCGCCACCGACGTGCCGCTGCCGACGCTGTCCACCGCGATGCCGACCGCGCCCACCGACCCCGACCGGCTGCTGGAGCTGGCGCAACGATGGAACCTGGCCGGCTCGTGCCGACGGCTGGTCGACGCCCTCGCCCACCACCCCTGACGGGTACGCCCCCACGCAGCCGGGTTCGGGCCCACCGTCCGCCACCGGGCCGTCCATCCTGGTCGGCTGCGATGTCGCGGGGTCGCTTCCTGCGCGCTGGTGGGCGTAGGCTCACCGCTGGTGAGCCGGGAAGCCTGGTCGGCGTGTCCACACACGCGCGTCCAGCAGGAGGCTCATCGTGCGGGTTCTCATTCTGACTCTCGGCACGCGTGGCGACGTGCAGCCGTTCCTGCCGCTGGCCCGGGAACTGCACGGTCGTGGTCACGAGGCGGTGGTCGCCGCGCCGCAGCGGTTCGCCGCGCTGGCCGCCGCGCACACGGTGCCGTTCGTCGCCCTCGACGATGGGCCGATGCGCGTGCTGGACGCCGGCTCCGCGGTCGGTGATGTGGCCGATGGCGGTCTCCGAGCGAAGGCGGCGTTGATGCGCCGCCTTCCGGAGATGTTCGGTCGGGTGCTCGACGACTGCTGGCAGGCCGCATCGGGCGGCGCGGACCTGATCGTGCACAACGGGCAGGTGATCGCCGGTCAACACGTGGCCGAGAAGCTCGGCGTACCGGCAGTTCTGGCGTTGCCGCTGCCGATGTACGTGCCGACCCGCGAGTTCCCGTGGCCGGGGCAGGAGTTTCCGGACCTGCTGCCGCGAGCACTGAACCGGGCCACGTACGCCGGGATGCGCGCGCCGGCACTGGTGTTCGGCCGCACCGTCGACCGGTGGCGCGACACGCTCGGATTACCCCGTCGGCGAGACCGGCACGATCCCACGCGCCGCCCGGACGGTAGTCCCGCGCCGGTGCTGCACGCGATCAGCCCAGCGGTCCTGCCCCGCCCAGCCGACTGGCCGGCCACCGCCCAGGTCACCGGCTACTGGTTCGCCGAGCCCACCGACCCGGCCACCGGAGGTCTCAGCGCGCACGCGCGGTCGCTGTTGGACGGGCCGGTACCGCCGGTCTTCGTCGGGTTCGGCAGCATGGCCGGCCGGTCCCCGGCCGCGACCACCCGCATCGTCCTGGATGCACTCGACATTGCCGGGCTGCCCGGCATCGTGGCCGGCGGCTGGGGCGGCCTGCAACCGTTCACCTCCGACCGACACGCCTTCGTGACAGGAGAGGTCAACCACGAAGCGGCGTTCGCACGCTGCGCGGTGATCGTGCACCACGGCGGCGCCGGGACCACCGCAGCCGTCGCCCGTGCCGGCCGCCCGCAGGTGATCTGCCCGTTCGTCGCCGACCAACCGTTCTGGGGCCGCCGGATGCAACGACTCGGCGTCGCGTCCGCACCAATCAGCCAGAAACGCCTGGACGCGCGCTCTCTCGCCGTCGCGATCCGGCACGCAGCACAGGATGGGGGCCTGGCCGGGACAGCACGGCGGCTCGGCGAGCGGATCCGCGCGGAGGACGGCGTCACCGTCGCCGTTGATGCCCTGGAGCAGGTCGCTGCCGCAGGCCGGTGATGTCTGCCGCTGCACGGCCCTGTACGTGACGGGCTACGGACGGGTTCACCGGGCTGTCGCGCTGACCGACCGCCCGGGTGCGGGGTGCCCGGTCAGCGCGGCGGTGGGACGTCCCGGCGGGACGGGAACGGGGTGCCCGGCCGGCCCAGGGTGGTCGACCGGCTGCGCAGACCCACCGGGTCCGGGGCGGCCTCCGGCTCGGATGCCGGCGGGGCGACCTGCCGGGCGCGCAGGTACGCGGCGGCGGCCCGGTCGTCGTCGGTGGGGGCGGCGAGCAACGCGTAGACCAACCCGACCACCACGAAGATCACCGCGAGGACGATCGGCACCAGCAGGGTGCTCACCCCCGCCCCGGTCACCTCGCCACGCCGCTCGTGCAGGTGCACCGACAGGGCGCTCATCCCGGTGAAGTGCATGCCGTTGACGGCGACCCCCATGACCAGGGCGGAGCCGGCGATGGCCAGGCCCCGACGCACGGTCATCGCCAGCCAGAGCGCCACGGTGGCCGCCACCACGGCGATGACCACCGACAACGCCACCCGGGTGCCGTCGTAGTCCAGGTCACCGTTGAGCCGCATCGCGGCCATCCCGGTGTAGTGCATGGCAGCGACACCGACGCCGGTGAACAGGCCACCGCCGAGGACCTTGGCGGCACTGAGCCGGCCGGTGCCGACGATGGCCAGGCCGATCCCGACCGCGGTGACGGCGATCACCGTGCTGGCGGCGGTGAGCGGCACGTCGTAGCGGATCCGGGTGCCGGTGACCGCGAACCCGAGCATGGCCATGAAGTGCATGGCCCAGATCGCGGTGCCACCGATCGCCCAGGCGGCCAGCAGACCCCACCAGACGCGCTGACCGGAACTGGCGGCGGTGCGGATCCGCCCGGCGCAGACCAGACCGAGGAACGAACCGAGCACGGACAGCGCATAACTCAGCGCCGGTGTGATCCACCCGTACTCAAAGTGATTGATCTCCGCCACGGCGGTCTTCCCCCCACTCGCTACCGGCGCGTAGGAGACCGCGCCCGAGCAATGATCGGGGAGGCTTCTAGCAGGCGCAACAGCGCCCCCCGGGTTATCCGCGGGGTGCCGTCACGGTGACCGTCCGCTGCGTCGATTCACCCGACCAACGTGACCGAAAGTGATGATCAGGCCGAGGTGTAGTGCGCCAGCACGCCCCGGTTGACGGCGGCGATCGCCTGTCGGGCGGTGGCCCGCAGCTCGGCCGGCGCACCACCGGAGTCGGCGAGCTGACCGAGCAGGTCGGCCACCTGCCGGGCCCAGCGGACGAAGTCCCCGGCGGGCATCTCACCCTCGATCTGATGACCGCTGGCGAGCACCTTGCCCAGGGTCTCCCCCCGCGCCCAGCGGTAGATCGGCCAGGCGAAGCCGAAGTCCGGCTCCCGGGTGACGGTCAGGCCCCGCTGCGCCTCGTCGGCCTCGATCTCGCTCCACAACTTGAGCGTCTCGTCGACCGCGTCGGCGACCGGCCCGCGCGGCAGCGACGCCCGCTCGTCGGCGTCCCGCCGGGCCTCGAAGACCACCACCGAGACGGCGGCAGCCAGCTCCGACGGGGACAGCCCGTCCCAGACGCCCCGCCGCAGGCACTCCGCGACCAGCAGGTCGGCCTCGGTCCAGATCCGACCGAGCATCCGCCCGGCGTCGGTGACCCCGCCGTCGGCGGACAGGTAACCCCGGGCGGTCAGCAGCGCCACGATCCGATCGAAGGTACGGGCCAACGAGCCGGTACGCCCGGACACCCGCTGACGCAGCTCCTCGGTGTCGTTCTCCAACCGGCGTCGCCGCTCCGCCCAGCGGGCGTGCTCCTCCCGCTCCGGGCAGGCGTGGCAGGGGTGCCGACGCAGCTCGGTACGGAGCTGGCTGAGCCGGTGGTCCTCACCGGCGGCCTGCCGGGACCGCCCGCCCCGACGACCGCCGTGCCGGTCCAGCCCGATGCCGCTGACCTCGGCGGCGAGATCCCGTCGGGCACCCGGCGAGCGGTGGTTGAAGTGCTTGGGCACCCGGATCCGGGCGAGCACCTCGGCCGGGGTGGTGAAGTCGCCGGGGCTGACCCGGCCCGCCCAGCGGTCCTGGGTGAGCACCAACGGCCGGGGCTCACCGAACCCCCCGGTGGCCGGGTCGAGCACCACCGCGAGCCCGGCCCGCCGCCCGGACGGCACCCGGATCACGTCACCGACCCGCAGCCGCTCCAGCGCCGCCACCGCGGCGGCCTTGCGTTGGGTCTGCCCCTGCCGGGCGATGGCCCGCTCCCGGTCGGCGATGGCCACCCGCAGCGCGAAGTACTCGTCGAAGTCACCCTGGTGACAGGCCGCCTCGGCGCCGTACGCGTCGATGGTCTCGGTGTTGCGCTGCACCTGTCGGGCCAGCCCGACCACCGACCGGTCCGCCTGGAACTGGGCGAACGACGACTCCAGCAGCGCGCGGGCCGGTTCCGCGCCGACGCTGCCGACCAGGTTTACCGCCATGTTGTACGACGGCCGGAAGCTGGACCGCAGCGGGTAGGTGCGGGTGGAGGCCAGGCCGGCCACGTGCCGGGGATCGGTCTCCGGCGACCAGACCACCACGGCGTGCCCCTCGACGTCGATGCCCCGCCGACCGGCCCGCCCGGTGAGCTGGGTGTACTCCCCCGGGGTGAGGTCGACGTGGGCCTCGCCGTTGAACTTGACCAGCCGTTCCAGCACCACGCAGCGGGCCGGCATGTTGATGCCCAGTGCCAGGGTCTCGGTGGCGAAGACCGCCTTGACCAGGCCCCTGACGAACAGCTCCTCGACGACCTCCTTGAACACCGGCAGCATCCCGGCGTGGTGGGCGGCCAGACCGCGTTCCAACCCGTCGAGCCACTCCCAGTAGCCCAGCACGCTCAGGTCCTCGCCGGGGATCGCGGTGACCCGCGACTCCACCACCCGGCGGATCTCGGTCCGTTCCTCCGCCGAGGTCAGCCGCAGGCCGGCGGCGAGGCACTGCTGCACGGCGGCGGCGCAACCGGCCCGGCTGAAGATGAACAGGATCGCCGGGAGCAGCCCCTCCCGGTCGAGCCGGTCGACGATGTCGGGGCGCATCGGCCCGCGCCAGCGCGGGCCGCGCCGGCCGCCGCCGGGGCCGGCGCTGCGCCCCTCCCCCAGCTCCAGCCGGCGGGTCTGGTCCCGGGTGTAGCGCAGCAGCTCCGGGTGCACGTCGTGCTTGCGGGCCGCGTCGGCGTCGTGGAACAGGTCGAACATCCGCTTGCCGACCAGCATGTGCTGCCACAGCGGCACCGGCCGGTGCTCGCTGACCACCACCGCCGTCTCACCACGCACGGTGACCAGCCAGTCGGCGAACTCCTCGGCGTTGGAGACGGTCGCGGACAGCGAGACCAGGGTGACCGAGGAGGGCAGGTGGATGATCACCTCTTCCCACACCCCGCCCCGGAACCGGTCGGCGAGGTAGTGCACCTCGTCCATCACCACGTAGGCCAGGCCGGCCAGGGTGGACGAGCCGGCGTAGAGCATGTTGCGCAGCACCTCGGTGGTCATCACCACCACCGGGGCGTCCCCGTTGATCGCGTTGTCACCGGTGAGCAGGCCGACCTGCGCGGCACCGTAGCGCTGCACCAGGTCGTGGTATTTCTGGTTGGACAGCGCCTTGATCGGCGTGGTGTAGAAGCACTTCCGCCGGGCCCCGGGCGCCACCGCCCCGTCGGCCGCCGCCGACGCGGGTGTGCCCCGCAACGCCAGGTGTACGGCGAACTCGCCGACCACCGTCTTGCCCGCCCCGGTCGGGGCGCAGACCAGCACCCCGCTGCCCCGTTCCAGGGACTCGCACGCCTCGCGCTGGAAGTCGTCGAGATCGAACCCCAGGTCGAGGGCGAACTCTTCCAGGGCCGGGAACTGGGTGGCCTGGGCGGCCCGACGGCGTGCCGCGGCGTACCGCTCGGCTGGGCTCGACATGTCAGCAAGGTTAATCGGTACCACCGACGACCACCCGCCAAGGCCGTCCGGCAGGGTGGTCGGGGCGGGTCGGTAGGGTGCACGGCGTGCCGGATCATGCCGAACCGCCCCAAGCCTCGAACGGCGTCGAGGACGCCACCCGAGCGGGTGCGTCCCGCCGCCCCGTGGAGGCGGTGCTCTTCGACTTCCACGGCACCCTCGCCCAGGTCGAGCCGGCCCACGACTGGGTGGTCGCCGCAGCCGCCACCTGCGGGGTGGACCTGGAGCGGATGCGGGCCACCGCACTGGCCGACCGGCTGCTCACCGCAGGCCGGGCCGGTGGTCCACTGCCGGCCCGGGTGCCGCCCCGGCTGGCCGAGCTCTGGGCCGACCGGGATCTCTACGAGCACGCCCACCGGGCCGCCTACACCGGGCTGGCCGAGACGGTGGACGCCGGGATCGAGGGCTTCGCCGAGGCGCTCTACGAACGGGTGCTGGTGCCCGACGGCTGGGTCCCCTACCCGGACACCGCGCCGGTGCTGACCGCGCTGCGGGCCGCCGGGATTCCGGTGGCGGTGGTGAGCAACATCGGCTTCGACCTCCGGCCACACTTCGCGGCCTGGGGACTGGACGGCCTGGTCGACGCGTACGCGCTGTCGTACGAGGTGGGGCGGTGCAAGCCGGACCCGGGCATCTTCCTGCGGGCCTGCGGGATGCTCGGGGTGGACCCGGAGCGGACGCTGATGGTCGGCGACACCCCCGCCGACGCCGGGGCGGTCGCCGCCGGCTGCGGGGTGCTGGTGCTGCCGGCCGCCGGTCCGGGACGCCCCAGTGGCCTCGGCGCCGTGCTCGACCTGGCCCTGCCCTCCCCGTGATCAACCCGTCCGGCCGGGCGGCGGCGGTCGGGCTGGTGCTCGGCGGGGCGCTGTCGGTGCACTTCGGCTCCGCCGTGGCCGCGCTGCTGTTCCCCCGGGTCGGGGTGCCCGGCACGGTGACGCTGCGGTTGGCCATCGGGGCGGTGTTGATGCTGCTGGTGTGCCGCCCCCGGCTGCGCGGGCACGACCGGGCCGACTGGCTGGCCGTCGGTGCGTTCGGGCTGGCGCTGGCCGGCATGAACTCGGTCTTCTACCAGGCCATCGAACGGATCCCGCTCGGCCCCGCGGTGACCCTGGAGGTGCTCGGGCCGCTCACCCTGTCGGTGTTGACCGCCCGTCGGTGGACCGCCTGGTGCTGGGCCGGGCTCGCGCTGGCCGGGGTGGCCCTGCTGGGCCAGGGCGGATTCGACCGGCTGCATCCGGTGGGCGCGGGCCTCGCACTCGGGGCGGGCGCGTTGTGGGCCGCGTACATCGTCTGCTCCGCGCGGGTCGGCGGCCGGTTCCCCCGCGCGGACGGGTTGGCCCTGGCCCTCGCCCTGGCCGCCGCGCTCACCCTGCCGTTCGGGCTGGCCGACGCCGGGGCCCGGCTGTGGCATCCGGGGGTGCTGGCGCTCGGTGCAGGGTTGGCGCTGCTCGCCTCGGTGCTGCCGTACACCCTGGAGCTGCTGGCCCTGCGCCGGCTGGCCACCTCGACCTTCGCGGTGCTGATGAGCCTCGGACCGGCGCTCGCCGCGCTCGCCGGCTGGCTGATCCTCGGTCAGGACCTGCGCCCGGTCGAGGTGCTGGCGATCGGCCTGGTGGTCGTCGCCAGCATCGGCGCGGTCCGGGCCGCCGCCCCGCGCATCGCCCCCGCCCCGCCAGGGCCACCGGCCGGCGGCCAGACGGCCACCTCAGGGCCCCAGCCGGGTGGGCCGCTCAGCGCAGCAGACGCACCGCCCGAGGCACCGCGGTGATCCGTACCGGCAGGGGCAGCGACCGCTCGCCGTCGGCGTACGTGGTGATGCCTTCGGCGGCCAACTCGACGGTGCGGGCCCGGTAGCTGCGCACCAGCGGGTGCGCCACGTGGGTGCCGGAGTAGATGCGCGGTTTGACCCGGATCAGGGTGCGCCTGTCGAACCGGCCGCCGACCACCACGTCCAGCAGCCCGTCGGTGGGGTCGGCGGTGGGGCAGATCCGCATCCCGCCGCCGTAGCGGGCGCAGTTGCCCACCGCCACCAGCACGGCGTCGACCCGGTGCTCGACGCCGTCGAGGCGCAGCGTGTAACGGCGCGGGCGCAACCGGGCCAGCTCGACGAGGATCGCCAGGTCGTACCGGCGGGGGCCGGACGGCCAGCGCATCCGGTTGGCCCGCTCGTTGACGACCGCGTCGAAGCCCGCGGCGAGAACCGCCCCGTACCAGCGGGCGGTGCCGTCGCCTCCGGTCGTCCGGGCCAGGTCGACCGGTTGGGTCCGATCGGCGCGTAGCGCGGCGGCGATCACCTCGACGGCGGCGAGCGGATCGGCCGGGAAACCGGTGTCGGCGGCGAAGTCGTTACCGGTGCCCGCCGGCACCGGGCCGAACGGCACCGCCGTACCGGCGATCGCCTGGAGGGCGCGGTGGACCGTGCCGTCGCCGCCGACCGCGACCAGCGCGGACGCCCCGGCGGCAACGGCCGCACCGCAGGCCGCCTCCGCCTCGGCCGGGGTGTCCGCGGTGAGCAGCTCCACCGGGCGACCGGCGGCGGCGAGACCGTCGAGGACCCGGGGCAGCAGACCCCGGTGGCGGCCCCGGCCGGCGGTGGGGTTGGCGAGCACGGCGACCGGGCCTGCCGCCCGGCGATCGTCTGCGGTCACGGCGAGCACCGTACCGGTCCGGAACCACGGACCTGGCTCTCCACGGTTGCTGGTATCGGCGTGACGTTTCGAGGTGCTGATCGCCGCTCCCCCTAGAGCATCCTAGGCTGCTAGGTGGGAGGGTGCGGCGGGCGGCCAGTCGAACGACGGTGTCAGCCCGCCGGCTCGGCCACCGACTGCGCGCGACCCGTCGGGGCATGGAGTGTGCTGTCCGCGTCCTTTGGAGCTGATGACGTAAACGACTCGCCCCCGGGGTTCACCCGACGATCGCAGTGGCCGAGTCCTTGCGTCCGGTCAGCGCGGCGAGGCCCGTCCCGATGCCGGCAGGCGGGTCGAGGAAGTGCGGCCGAAGGCCGAGCCGGCCGGACGGTGTCGTCGCAGGTCGAGCCGGTGCGTGCCGATGTCGTGGCGGGTGCGGCCCGGCCCCGGCGGAGGTCTGCGCCCGCGGCGGCGGGGTCGGGCCGGGGGATGGTCGACGGGGGGCCTGTGGTGTTGTCCCAGCTGGGTGATGCGTTGACGTCATCAGCTCGAAAGGACGCGGACCTCACCACTGCTCCCGCCGGCACGACCGGGCGGCAGTAGGCGGACCTCCGGTCCGAACTGGCCACGAAGGCGACCCGGTGGTGATCGGACCGGTCCGATCACCACCGGTTCATCGGGGACCGCAGGGGTGGGCGGACGGTCAGCCGTGCGCCCGCTGCTGGCAGGGGACGCAGAAGCGGGCCTGCGGCAACGCCTCCAGCCGTTCCGCCGGAATCGCCACCTGGCAGCGTTCGCAGCGGCCGTAGCTGCCCTCGGCGAGCCGCCGCAACGCCCCGGCCAGGTGGTCGAGGCTCTGCCGGGTGGCCACGAGCAGCGCGGCCCGGGTGTGCGCCTCGGCCGGGTCACCGGTGTCGGCGGTCAGCTCGGTCAGCCGGGCGGTCTGCGCCGCGAACTGATCGGTGAGGGTCTGGCGGAGTCTGGTCAGCCGGTGCTGTCCGGCCTGGTCGTGCAGATCGGTGCTCATGGCAGGTCCTTTCGGGCAGAGCGCCTTCGGGCGCTTCGGGCGACGACGACGTCGGGAGGGGAACGGAAACCCCGGGAAACAGAAAAAGGGCCGAAGCCGAATGGCTTCGCCCTGGTGGCCGTTCCGGAGTAACAGCATTTCTCCGGTGGGCCACGCCCGGCGGGGATCGGGCTCGGCCGCCCCTGGGTGGGCACGACGGCGGGTCGCGCGGCAGCGGTCACCCGAGCCACAGCCGCCGCACCTGCCGCAAGCGCCACCTTCGCCACAACAGCGACGGAAGCCGCGTCGACCGCCCGCGCGGAACCAGCCGCCGACGCCGGACCGGGCACCGACGCCAGGCTCCGGCCGACCACGACCGCCGTCACCGGAGAACCGGTGGCGGTGGGACCGAGCAGTCGGACGGCCGGGGACATGCGGCCCACCATAGGCCGTACCCCGGAGAAAACCAACGGATAACGCACCGAGCCGACCGGCCACCGGCGGCACGGACGCCCGGACGGACCGCTGTGCTTACATGGGCACCATGGCACAGCCGGTGATCCTCACCATCGACGACGACCCCGCCGTCTCCCGGGCGGTGGCCCGGGACATCCGCCGCCGGTACGGCGACCGCTACCGGGTGGTCCGGGCCGACTCCGGCCCCGGCGGACTTACGGCGCTGCGGGAGATCAAGCTGCGCGGTGAACGGGTGGCGGTGCTGCTGGCCGACTACCGGATGCCCGAGATGAACGGCATCCAGTTCCTGGAGGCCGCGATGGACCTCTTCCCGGCCGCCCGCCGGGTGCTGCTGACCGCCTACGCCGACACCGAGGCGGCGATCGACGCGATCAACGTGGTCGACCTGGACCACTACCTGCTCAAGCCGTGGCATCCGCCGGAGGAGAAGCTCTACCCGGTGGTGGACACCCTGTTGGAGTCCTGGGCGGCCAGCCCTGACCAGGCCAGCGACGAGATCCGGGTGGTCGGGCACCGCTGGTCGGCGCCGTCGTTCGCGGTCCGGGACTTCCTCGCCCGCAACCTGGTGCCGTACCGCTGGCTGCTCACCGACGACCCGGAGGGCGGCCGGCTGCTCGCCGCCGCCGGGGCCGACGCGACCGACATACCGCTTGTGGTGACCCCGGACGGCAAGGCGCTGGTCGCCCCGACGGAGGCGGAACTGGCCGCGGTGGCCGGGCTCACCGTCGCCCCGGCCGCCGACTTCTACGACCTGGTGGTGGTCGGCGGCGGGCCGGCCGGGCTCGGCGCGGCCGTGTACGGGGCCTCGGAGGGACTACGCACCGTGCTGGTGGAACGGCGGGCCACCGGCGGCCAGGCCGGGCAGAGCAGCCGGATCGAGAACTATCTCGGCTTCCCCGACGGGGTCTCCGGCGCGCAGCTCACCGACCGGGCCCGCCGACAGGCGCTGAAGTTCGGCGCGGAACTGCTCAGCACCCGCGAGGTGGTGGGGCTGGAGAGCGCCGGGGCGGCCCGGCTGCTGCGTTTCGGCGACGGCAGCACCATCGCCGCGCACACGGTGGTGCTGGCCACCGGGGTGTCCTACCGGGTGCTCGACGCCCCCGGCCTGGCCGACCTGACCGGCCGCGGGGTGTTCTACGGCGCGACGTCAACCGAGGCGCCGAGCTGCGTCGACCAGGACGTCTGGATCGTCGGCGGGGCCAACTCGGCCGGCCAGGCGGCGGTGCACTTCTCCCGGTACGCCAGCCGGGTGCACGTGCTGATCCGGGGCGCCGACCTGACCTCGTCGATGTCGTCGTACCTGATCCAGCAGCTGGAGCGGAACGACCGGATCGTGGTGCACCCGCACACCGAGGTGGTCGGTGGTGAGGGCGACGAGCACCTGGAGCGGCTGCGGCTGCGCGACGCCCGCACCGGCGAGGTACGCGAGGTGGACGCCTCCTGGCTGTTCATCTTCATCGGCGCGGAACCGCGCACCGAGTGGCTGGACGGGGTGCTGGTCCGCGACGAACGGGGCTTCATCGTCGCCGGCCCCGACCTGACGGCGGACGGCCGGCGACCACCCGGTTGGACCCTGGCCCGCGACCCGTACCACCTGGAGTCGAGCCTGCCGGGGGTGTTCGCTGCCGGTGACGTGCGGGCCTCGTCGGTCAAGCGGGTCGCCTCGGCGGTCGGTGAGGGCGCGATGGCCGTCTCGCTGGTACACCGCTACCTGGAGGCACAGTGAGCGACACCGACGAACGACTCACCCCGGACCAGCTGCGGGAGCTTTTCCTCTTCGCCGCCCTCGACCCCGCCCAGCTCGACTGGCTGGCCGCGCACGGCCGGGTCGAGCAGCGGGCCGCCGGCACCGTCGTCTACCCGGAGGGCGAGCCGGCGAGCTGCTTCTTCGTCCTGCTGTCCGGGACGGTGGCGATGAGCCGGCGGGTGCACGGCGACGACATGGAGGTCAACCGCACCGACCAGCGCGGCGTGTACGGCGGGGCCACCCAGGCGTACCTGGGCGGACAGGTCGCCCAGACGTACCTCAACAGCCTGCGGGCGGTCACCGACGCCGAGTTCCTGGTGCTGCCCGCCGAGACGTTCGCCCACGCGGTGCGTACCTGGTTCCCGATGGCGATGCACCTGCTGGAGGGCCTGTTCGTCGGGATGCGCGACACCCAGACCATCGTCGGCGAGCGGGAACGGCTACTCGCCCTGGGCTCGCTCTCCGCCGGGCTCACCCACGAGCTGAACAACCCGGCCGGCGCGGCCGTCCGGGCCACCTCCGCACTGCGCGACCGGGTGGCCGGGATGCGGCACAAGCTGGCGATGATCGCCGACGGTCGGCTCGACGGCCACCGGCTGCACACCCTGGTGGAGTTGCAGGAGGAGGCGGTGAAGCGGGCCGCCCGCGCGCCGCAGCTCTCCCCGATGGCCGCCAGCGACGCCGAGGACGAACTGGCCGACTGGCTGGACGGGCACCGGGTCACCGCCGGCTGGGACCTGGCGCCCACCCTGGTCGCCGCCGGCCTGGACACCGGATGGCTGGACCGGGTGCGGGAGGCGGTCGGCCCGCAGGACCTGGAGTCGGCGGTGCGGTGGCTGTCGTACACGCTGGACACCGAGCAGCTGATGGCCGAGATCGACGACGCGGTCACCCGGATCTCCACCCTGGTCGGGGCGGCCAAGCAGTATTCGCAGCTGGACCGGGCCCCGCACCAGGTGGTCGACGTGCACGACCTGCTCGACGCCACCCTGGTGATGTTCAAGGCGAAGATCCCGCCGGGGGTGCGGGTGGTCCGGGAGTACGACCGTGGCCTGCCGCCCATCCCGGCGTACGCGGCCGAGCTGAACCAGGTGTGGACGAACCTGATCGACAACGCGCTGTCGGCGATGGGCGCGGACGGCACCGTGACGCTGCGCACCTCGCGGGCCGGCGACCTGTTGGCGGTCGAGGTCGCCGACACCGGGCCGGGCATCCCCGAGGTGGTCCGGCCGCGCATCTTCGAACCGTTCTTCACCACCAAGGCGGTCGGCGAGGGCACCGGGCTGGGGTTGGACATCTCGTACCGGATCGTGGTCAACAAGCACCACGGCGACATCCGGGTGGACAGCGTCCCGGGGGCGACCGTGTTCCGGGTGCTGCTGCCGTTCACCGCCCCGGCCCGTACCGCCTGACCGGCCGCCCGAAGCAGCGCGGCCGGCGGCACGGGCCGGAGAGTCAGTCGGTGGCCGCGACGGGTTCGGGCAGGGCGTGCCGGCGCAGCAGCCGCTGGCCGATGAAGGTGCGCCACACCCGGTCGGCGACGGTCGGCTCGACCACCCAGAGCCGGTGCTGTGCCTCGGCCAGGGTGAGCGGGGCGGCGAACAGGTCCAGGAAGACCCGGCTGCTGCGGTTGAGCGCGAAGACCTGCCCGTCGGCCCGGCGGAACAGGTGCCGGTCCATCGGCAGCTGCGCGCCCGGGGTGCCCTCCTGCTCGTCGGCCCGCATCCGCCGGTACGCATCCCACGCCTGCTCGTCGGCCCGGTCGACGAAGACGCCGTTGGCGACGAACTCGGTGCGGTCGTCGTCGTGCTGGCGGACCCGGTCGTGGGCGAGCACGCCGCGCACGTCGGTGCCGTAGCGGTCGTGGTAGAAGAACGAGTGCGGGGTGTCGGTGCTACCCAGCCAGGGCCGGTGGTAATGGCCGGGGTTCAAGGTGGACTTCGCCCGCATCACCTCGTCGTGTGCGGCCTCGGTGACCGGCTCGTCGTAGCGCAGCACCCGGACGATGTCGGAGCCCTCCACCGGACGGACGTTGCTGATGCCGAAGCGCTCCGGCTCCTTGGCCACGATCGCGCCCGGGGTGAGCATGAAGTCGCCGAGGCCGCCGAGGGTCCACAGGTCGGGGTTGTCGCGCAGGAAGCCGATGCTGTCCAGGGCCTCCTCCCGGGTCTCGGTGGGGAACCCGGTGAAGCCCATCATCTGCACCCCGATGTTGGCCTTGGTCATCGCGGTCATCGTCCGGCGGACCTGCTCCGGTCGGGTGCCCTTGTCGATCAGGTCCAGGATGCGCTGGTTGCCGGACTCGAAGCCGACCGAGACGGCCACGCAGCCGCTGCGGCGCAACAGCTCGCAGCGCTCCTCCGACCAGTACTTCTCCAGCCGGATCTCGGCCCCCCAACGGAAGTCCAGGCCCCGTTCGACGACCTTCTCGGCGAACCGCAGGATCGTCGCGGGGGCCAGCACGTCCACCGAGAAGTAGATGAACTTGGCGAACTTCGCCAGCTCCGTCACGTCGGCGATCATCGTGTCGGCGGTGTCCTGCCGCCACGGGCTGGTCGGACCGTCGGTGTTCAGGCCGTAGTCGCAGAAGGTGCACTTGTTCCAGTAGCAGCCCCGGGTGGGCGAGTAGTAGACGAACTTCTCCGGGCTCAGGTAGAGGTCCCAGGGCAGGCCTGAGAAGTCCGGCACCGGGATGTTGCCGAGCCGCTCGTAGCGCAGCGGGAGCTGCCGCTGCCGGCCGTACTTCGGGTGCAGCCGCACGTTGGGGTGCCCGGCCGGCAGGGTGCCCGCCGCCACCGCGTCGAGGATCTCGGTGTACGCGCTCTCCCCCTCGCCGACGACTATCGCGTCGAAGTCGGCGAGCACCTGGAACACCTGCTCGGGGCGGCTGGCGCACTTCCACACGTCGGAGATCTCGGTGCCCCCGGTGATCACGAACGCGTCCGGGCAGGCCTGCCGGATCAGCCGGGCCAGCCAGAGGGTGAACGGGAGCTGCCACTGGTAGGTGGCGCTGATACCGATCACGTCGTACCCGCCCGCGGCCAGCCGGGGGATCAGCACGTCCTCGTAGTACGGCTGGAAGGGCCGGTTGAGCCGGGCCAGCGTCGCCTCGTCGGTGAGCGCGGCGACCGAGCCGATGGAGACCGCCGGCGGTGCCTGCAACCGGAAGCCGGCCCGGAACTGCCCGGGGAAACCGACCGCGCCGAGCGCGTCCATCCAGGAGATGACGCCCTCGACCGCCTCCTGGTAGTGCCGGTAGTCGTAGAACAGCACCGGGTCCTGGAGCACTCCGATCGACCGGCGCAGCCGCTGCGGGTCCGGCTCGGGCAGGCCCAACCGGTTCGCCCGGGCCATCAGCGCGTCCGGGCCGGTCAGGTCGGTCACCGGCGGCCGGGCCAGCTCCCGGCGCAGCCACTCGTACGCCGAGGGGGTGTAGGAGTGGTGGAACGCCTCGATGTTGGCGTCGATGATGTCCGCCGCCCGGTGCCCCTGGGCGCGGGCGTAGGAGTCGAGGTAGTTCAGCGAGTGGTACCCCGAGGTGGGGTCCGTCAGTGGCGGATAGATCAGCGCCGTCTTCACCGTGCCGGTCATCGACTCCTCCTCAGCCCACCCGGACCGGCGTACCGGCCCGGGACTCGTCGTTGACCGGTCCGCCGGGCGCTGCCGGCAGTCGGGGTGGGCCGAAGGCCCTGAGGTACGCGACGAGTGGTTCGGCGGCGTACCGGAACGATTCCAGGTCGACGAAGCCCCGGTCCCAGGCCGCCGCGGCCAGCCCGTCGGGCGGGCAGCCCCACAGCGCGGCGAAGCAGCCGTCGACGACCTCGGTGCGGAAGTGCAGCCGGCCGCCGGGCCGCCGCCCGCCGGTCGTCCGCGGCAGCATCGTCTCGTTGAGCGACATCGCGGTCGCGGCGACCTGCCGGGCGGCGGCCCGCAGCGCGGGCCGGCGCAGCGGCTCGGCCACCATCCACCACGCCAGGCTGCGGTACGGGGTGGTGCCGAAGGCCCGCACCAGCAGCCGCAACGCCGCCTCCCGGGGGTCGAGGTCCCGTTCGGCGTCGGTCAGCCAGTCCTGGCCGGTGGGGCCGCCGGCGAGCAGACCCTGTTCCCGGGCCACCTCGACGGCGCGGTCCTCGACGTCCGGGTCGGCGGGGTCGACCTGTGCCACCCCGGCGAGGACGGCCCGCCGGTGCCGGGCCGGCGACTCGGGGTGCAGCAGCATCAGCACCGCCGCGACGTCGCGGTCGTTGACCCAGTGCCCGCCGACGGTCGCCCCGGCGTGCCGGGAACGCCAACTGTCCAGGAACCGGGTGTGCAGGTTGTCGATCGGTTGGTCGGCCGGGCCGGCCGGGTGCAACTCGGCGGCGTCGGCGGCGGCCAGCGACAGCAGCAGCCGCGCGTCGGCGCCCTTGGCGTCCCAGGGGTCACTCCGGTGCCAGGTCAGGAAACGGTCCACCACCTCGGCGGCGTCCGGTGGCGCGGTGCGTTCCAGGGCCCGGTAGGACCGGCGGCGGAACGGCAGGTCCCGGCAGAGCTGGAGCAGCCGGGCCGCCTCGACGTCGTCGAGCACCCCGGCGGTGACCGCCCGACGCAGCGCGATCCGGACGTTGACCAGGGGTTCGCTCAGGATGCGGTGGCCGTCCTCGGCGGGGCCGTGCACCACTGCCACCTCGTCGTCGCCGGTGACCACCCCGTCGCGGTAGAGCTGGTAGACGTCGCCGACCCCGCGCATCCCGAACGGCCACAGCTCGGCGGCCCGCAACGCGCCCATGCTGGCCGCCCCGGCGACGGTGACGCCCCGGGCGAGCAGGTCGAGGATCTCCCGGTGCCGCACGGGCGGGTGCTGGAGGAAGAACCCGTCGATGATCAGCACCCGGTCGCCGGGTCCGACGTCGAGCCGGAGCAGATCGCCGTGGGCCACCGGCGGGTGGATCCGGGCGTCGGGCAGCAGCCGTTCGACCTGTCCGGCCGGGAGGCTGGGGCCGACGAAGACGATGTCGGTCATGCCGGCACCCCCGGTCGGGTGCTCAGCGCCCGCTCGTCGAACATCCGCAGGCCGGGGGCGAAGACCTTGCTCACCGCGATGCCGATGTCGTCGTGGGTCAGGTCGACGGCGAACGGTTCGACGCCGGTGCTGCGCTGCACCCGAAGGGCCAGTTCGCGCAGCACGTCGGTGACGGTGCCGGTCGGTGGCCGGTCGGCGCGTACCGGACCGGCGGGGCGGTCGACGGTGGGCGGTCGTACCGGCGGCCCGGCGACGTCGTGGTAGGCGGTGGCGTCGATGTCGTCGCGGGCGCCGGAGACCATCACCAGCCGGGACTGGGCGGCCTCGGACATGGCCCGGCCGACCGCGATCTCCGGGTCGACGTGGCAGCCGAAACCGCCGAAGGTGACAGGCAGGTCCGGCGACCAGACCGAGGCGGCGTAGCAGGGCACCCCGATGCTGTTGGTGATGTCGCAGACCTCCACCCAGCAGCCGGCCCGCAGCAGCGCCTCGTGCACGCCCCGGGTCATCGGGTTGGTGGCGGTGCCCGGGTCGGTGTACGTCCGGTCGGCCAGCGCCGAGGTGCAGTACGGGGCGATGCAGTCCCGTTCGATCACCTCCAGCAGGGCGTGCAGGCTGGCCTCGGCGAAGGTGTTGCCGGTGGCCAGGCCGTTGCTGCTGGGGTTGAACAGTGCGCGGGCCCAGCCCCGGCGGACGGTGAAGTCCAGCTCGATGGTGGCCCGGGGCACCAGGCAGGGCGTGCCGGTGACCAGCCCCCGGCCGGCCACCCAGTCGAGCACCACTGCCGAGGTGAGCGGCGAGCGTTCGGCCAGGTGCAGCCAGCGCACGTCGTACGGCAGGTCGAGCCTCTCGGCCGGGGACCGGGTGACGGTCCCCAACCGGAGGTTCTCGGCGTGCCAGGACTCGATGCTCTCCATGACCGCGCTGACCCGCGACTGCGTAGGCGTGGCGCCGGTGCCGACGCTGACCGCCATGGTCGCCCCGACCGGCCGGTAGGCGACGTGCACCGGTAGGCCGATCTCGTCGAGGCGGGTGATGTCGGCGACCCGGGTGATCCGGAACCGGTCGAGCATGGCGGCGACCCGTTCCCAGGTCTGCTCGACGGTGGCCGTCCGGTAGGTGCCGGCGCGGAACGCGATGGTCTCGGTGGTGGGCATCGTGGCTCCCGGCGGGGTGGGGTGGGAACTCAGAGGATGAGGACCGCGACGATGTTGACGTTGTTGTCGGCCGGGGCCTGGACGCCACCGGCCACCGTCTCCAGCTCGGCCTCGGTCAGCTCGTTGAGGTCGACCAGCGGCACCTCGGGCACGTGCAGGACGTGCCGCCCGGGGGTGCCCGACCAGTCGGCGACGATCTCGTCCTTGGTGTAGAGCGTGGTCGGCTGGGCCCGGTCCACCTCGACGGTAGCGCCGGGGCTGACCGGCAGGCCGGCGGCGGTGGCGTAGCCGGTCGGGTCGGCGAGCAGCCGCTGGAGTTCCTCGTCGCTGCGCCACACCGCGGTGACCAGCTCGGAGTATTTGGTGACGAATCTGGCGCCGAACTCCTGCTCTTCGTTGCTCATCGATCGCACCTTTCTTCGGGGTTCGCCGCGTGAAATGGCGTTTAATTGGTGTGACGAGAACGTTAAGAACATCGGTGCCCGACTATCAAGGATTCCGGTCGGCTGCCACCAGAAGCAGCCACGGCACCCCTCGAGCGGCAGACATCGGTGGCAGGCCCGCCGGTCAGGTGCAGCAGCACGGGCAGCAGCAGGCGCAGCTGGAGTCCAACCCGGCCACCACGCTGTCCAGTTCGTCCTCGGCCAACTCCACCTCGGTCACCGGCAGCAACGCCGGCACGAAGAGCACGAAGGTGCCGGTGGACGACGCCTGTTGCCACGAGCTGACCTGCGCCTCCAGGTCGGGGTCGGCGTCGGCGACGTCCCGGACCACGCGGACCTGCACGTCCTCGGGCAGGCCGAGGCCGTACTCGGCGAGCAACGTCCGGGGGGCACGGTCCAGCGCCCGCTCCCGGGCCGGGTCGGCCCACACATCGGCGACCAACCGGCTGTAGGCGGCAACGAAGACCGCCCGATCGACAGGTGTCACGGTTCCTGCTCCCTTCGACGGCCGGGTCGCGCCTGCGGCGCGGCGACGGCGGGGGCGGCCCGGCCAATCCCGGGCCACCCGATTTCGCTTCATCCTGGGTCAGCCGGAGCGGGCCGGGATCACCCCGGGGGGAATTTCATCGAATGTGGCCGCGAATGGGGCGGGAAACGGCGGAACTCGGGTAATGCGGAATAGCTGTGATCGTGCGGTCACGGAGGATAATGGTTCACCACCGTCGGGGGCAAGTAGTGGTTCCCCTTCTGTCCCCCGCGGGTCGCCCCGCCATACTCTCGGCCCCGGGGAGCCCGCCGTCCGCCGCAACCGGCCGGCAGGTCGCCGTACCCCGTCCCCGACGCCTGCGGAGGCCACCGTGACCATCGACCGGGTGACGACCGGACCGGCGACCGCCGGCACCGCGGTCGGCTACACCGTGGAGGAACTCGCCCGCAAGGTGGGGATGTCGGCGCGCAACATCCGCGCCCACCAGGCTCGCCGCCTGTTGGCCCCACCGGTACGCCGGGGGCGGGTCGCGCTCTACGACGACTCCCACGTCCGCCGGCTGGACGCCATCCTGACCCTGCAACGGCAGGGCTTCAACCTGGTGTCCATCGAGGCGATGCTCGGCGTGCGGGCCAGCGACGAGGCACCCGACGGGCTGACCGCGATGCTGCAACGGTTGGCCACCGAGCGGCCCGCGCTGACCCACGCGCTGACCCGACACGGGGTGATCGGACGGGCCCCGGACGGGACGGTACGCACGGTGCGGCCCCGGCCGCTACGCGCCGCCCTGGACCTGCACCGGGTACGGATGGGCACGGTGCCGGCGTTGCAGGCCCTCAGCGAGGTGCTCGACAGCGTCCGACCGCTCGCCGACGAACTGGTCGCGGCCGTCACCGCCCGGATGCTGGCCCTCGCCCCCGAACTCGGCGGCACCGCGTCCCGGTCGTCCTGGGCCGACGTCGACCGGGAGACGATCCTGCTGACCCAGGGCGTGGTCAACGTGCTCACCGAGGCGTTCCGGTTGGCGGTGGAGAACCAGGCCGAGGCGCACGTCGCCGACCTGCTGGAGAATCACCTCGGCGCGGAGTTGTCCGTCGAGGACGGCAGCCCCGTCGACAACGGCTGACCGTCGCGCGGCGGCTGCTCCCCGGGCGGCGGGGGGCTGTCGGGCTCGGTGAGCAACTGCCGCCGGGCCAGCCGGTGGAACAACCCGTCGGGCTGCTCCATCAGCTCGGCGTAGCTGCCCCGCTGCACGATGCGTCCCTGGTCGAGCACCACGATGACGTCCGCGTCGCGCACCGTGGACAGCCGGTGCGCGATCACCAGGCGGGTGGCCGCCAGCGTCGCCGTGCTCCGGGTCACCACCTCCTGGGTACGGTTGTCCAGCGCGCTTGTCGCCTCGTCGAAGAAGAGGATCCGGGGTCGGGGCGCCAACGCGCGGGCGATCAGCACCCGCTGCCGCTGCCCGACCGAGAGGGTGCCACCGCCGAACGGCACCATCGTGCTCATCCCCATCGGCAACGCCTCCAGGTCGTCGGCGAGCCCCGCCATCCGGGCCGCCTCCCAGACCTCGTCCAGGGTGAACCCGCCGGCGCCGCAGATGTTGTCGCGTACCGAGCCGGCGAAGAGCTGACCGTCCTGGAGGACCACCCCGCACTGCCGTCGGACCGCCTGCACGTCCAGTTCGGACAGGTCCTGCCCGTCGTAGAGCACCGCGCCCTGCTGGGGGCGTTCGAAGCCGAGCAGCAGGCGCAGCAGGGTGGACTTGCCGCATCCGCTGGGCCCGACCACCGCGACGAACTCGCCGGGCCGCACGTGCAGGTCGACGTCGACGAGCACCGGCGGGTCGTCGGGCTGGTAGGCGAAGGTGAGCCGGTGCAGGCCGATCCCACCACGTAGCTCCCCCGGGTCCACCCGGTCCGGCCGGGCCTCCGGTTCGGCGGCCAGGATGTCGCGCAGGCTGCCCAGCCGGGGCACCGCGGCGATCACCTCGACCCCGGCGGAGACCAGCACCAGCAGCGCGCCGAGCAGCATCGCGAACCCGACGTTGAGCACGAAGAAGTCGGTAGGCGACACCTGCCCGGCCAGCGGGCCCATCAGGACGGCGAAGAGCACCAGCTGGCCGGCGACCGGCAGTACGGTGGCGAAGGCGATCAGCCCGGCCTGGCTCTGCCGGACCCGTTGCAGCGCCGCCCGCGCGGTGGCGGCCAGCTCCGACCAGCGGGCGTGGGCGCGGGACTCCGCGGCGGCCAGCTTGAGCTTGACGATGCCGCCGAGCAGCTGGTTGGTCATCGCCGCCGCCCGGTGTTCGGCGGCCAGCGCGGCCCGCTGCTGCCCCACCACACGCAGCGTGAACACGGCGAAGGCCAGCCCGCTGACCACGACGACGCCCAACCCCCACAGGCCCAGCACCGGCTCGACGAGCAGCAGCATGGCGGTGGTCACCAGCACGGTCGCCGCGGCGGTGAGCAGCTGCGGCAGCAGGGCGCTGAGCGCCTCCCCGACGAAGGCGACGCCGAGCATCGAGTTGGCGATCTCGCCGCTGCTGCGCCGGCTGAAGAAGCGGGCCGGCAGCCGCATCAACCGGTCCCACAGGGCCAGTTGCACGCCGGACTGCATCCGGCCGTCCAACCGCAGCAGCAGCAGATTCTGCGCGACGCCGAGCAGGCCGGCCACCACGGCCGCGCTGAGCATCAGGGCGAGGAACCCGGACAGCCCCTCGACCTCGCCGCGCCTCGCCAGTTGGCCGAGCACCGCGCCGGTGGCCAGTGGCACGCCCAGGCCGAGCACCGCCACACAGCCAGCGGCCAGCAGCAGGGTGCGCACGTCGCGGGCCGCGCCGACCAGGCCGGCGCGCAACAGGTGCCGCATCGAGGTGACGTGCGGCAGTGGGGCCTGGACCTGGGTGGCCGCGGTGGCCAGACCGGCGGCGAAGGCCGACTCGATCCGGCGGTGGACCCGGGTCTCCGGATCCACCCGGTGGTAGCGGCCCCGGCGGAACATCATGGGCACCGCCACCGGCGGCCCGCCGCCGTCGCCGTCCCGCCAGCCGATCAGCGGCCCCAGGTCCCGCCGCCACCACCGGTCGGGCAGCCGGACGTCCCGCAGGAACAGGCTGGAGGACCGGGCGACGGCGTGTACGGCGGCCCGCTCGCCGTCCGGTGTCCGGCTCCGGTCGGCCGGCTCCTCGACGGTGACGTCCCACCCGGCGGTGACCACCCGCAGCACCGCCGCCGCCGGCCCGAACAGGTCGAACTCGGTGGCCCGTTCCGGCACGGCCACCGCCTCGCCGGCGCCGATCACCCCGATCGAGCGGCGGGCCGCCGCGGCCACCACGGCGGCGTCGGCCTGCCGGCGACGCTCGACGGCGTCCAGCAGCGCGGCGTCGGCGTCGGCGACGCGCGCCTCCACCGTGCGCAGCAGCCGGGCCACGTGCTGGTCCACCGCCACCCGGAGCTGGCCGGCGGCGAGCAGATCGGCGCTGGCCTGGCTCTCCACCACACACGGCGCGTCGGCCACCACCCAGTCCCGGCCGGCGACCAGCAGCAGTTCCTGCTCGCCGGACGTCTCACTGGGGCCGCCGTCGTTGCGGCGCAGGTGACCACCGGCGCAGCGCAGCCACCACACCCCGCCGGTGGCGGTCAGCGTGCTGCCCTGCGCCAGCGAGACGATCTCGCGGCCGGCCAGGGTGGACGCCTCCCGGGGCGCCTGGCCCCGGCGCAGCGCGTCGGCGAGGGTGAGCAACACCAGGTCGACGGCGGCGACCAGCTGCGCGGCGGCGGCCCGTGCGCGCACCCCCGCCGCGTCGGCCGGCCCCCGCTGCCGGCGGACCTGCCGTTGCAGCACCGACAGCTCACCGACGCCGAGCCCGCGCAGCTCGGTGCCGGGCAGCGGCACCAGGATCAGCTGCCAGGCGCCGATCGCGGTGGACGTCGGCACCAGCCCACCGGCGGGCAGCCGGGCCACGTGGAACCGGCGCGACGGGTACAGCCCCGAGCGGCGCACCGCGAACAGGTCGGCCTCGCCGCCGGTGATCAGCCAGCCGGCGTCCGGCCCGTCCAGCCGGCAGGTCCGGCGTACGGCGTCGCCGCAGAAACCGATCAGGCCGCCGACCGGGGTGTCCGGCGTCGTACCGCTCATCGTCGTCTCCTCGCCTGCGCGGATCAGTGGTCCCGGACCAGGCGGCTGTACGCCCCGCCCCGCGCGACCAGTTCGTCGTGGGTGCCGCGTTCCACCTCCCGGCCCGCGTCGAGCACGACGATCAGGTCGCAGTCGCGGACCGTGGACAGCCGGTGCGCGACGATCAGACAGGTCGCCCCGCGTCGACGCAGGTGCCTGTCGATCTGGCGTTCGGTCTCGGCGTCCAGCGCGCTGGTGGCCTCGTCGAGTACCAGCACCCGGGGGTTGCGGACCAGCGCCCGCGCGATCTCCAACCGCTGCCGCTGTCCGCCGGAGAAGTTGCGGCCCCCCTCGCGTACGGTGCTGGCCAGGCCACCGGCCCGCGCGGTCACCTCGGCGTGCACGCAGGCGTCGGTGAGGGCGGCGTGCACGTCCTCGTCCGGCACGGTCAGGTCCCACATGGTGACGTTGTCCCGGACGGTGCCCTCGAACAGCCGCTGGTCCTGGTCGACCATGGCGACGGTGGCCGCCCAGAGCCCGTCGTCGACCGCCACCCGTTCGACGCCGTCCACGGTGACCCGGCCGGTCCACGGCCGGTACAGGCCGGCGACCAGCCGCCCGACTGTCGACTTGCCGCTGCCCGAGCGGCCCACCAGGGCGACCCGGGCGCCCGGGGGCAGGTCGAGGGTGAACCCGGACAGCAGCGGCTTGCCCAACGGGTGGTAGCCGAAGGTGACGTCCTCGATGCGCAGGTGCCCCTCCATCGGCGCGGCCGGGAGCGTCGGCGCGTCGTCGTCCGGCAACGGATAGCGCTCCACGTCCCGCAGCCGGTTGAGGTCGGCGCTCATGTCCTGCAACCGGGAGCCCAGCGCGGTGAGGTTGCCCAACGGACGGTTCATCGCGGCGGCCAGGCCCTGCATGCCGACCAGCACCCCGACGCTCATCGCCTCGGTCACCACCCGGTCGCTGCCCAGACCGAGCAGCACCGCCGTGGTCAGCGCGGCCAGCAGGGCCGGCAGGACGGACAGCACCGCGGTGGGCACCCCGAGCCGTTGCTGGCGACTGGCGACCGTGGCGTTGCGGGCGGCGAACCGGGCGGCGGCACGTTCCTCCTCACCACCGGCCTTCACCGTCTCGATCATCTGCACGGTGGTGTAGACGGCGGTGACCAGTTTGCTGCGGTCGGCCTGCAACCCGGCCACCGCCACCGAACGGGTCGCCGCGACGACCCGCAACACGGTGACGTTCAACCCGGCCAGCACCACCGCGCACCACCCGAGGACCAGGTCGTACTGGCACAGCAGGGCGCCGTACGCCAGCACCAGGGCGGTGTCGACGACGGTGGTGGCCGCCCGTCGGGTCAGCACCTCGGCGACCACGTCGTTGCCGCGCACCCGCTGGCTGAGGTCCGCGGCCTGCCGTTGGTCGAAGAACGTCGGCGGTAGTCGCAACAGATGTCGGAAGAAGCGGGCGGCGCTGGCCAACGCCAGCGCGGTCTCCGTGCGGACGGTCAGCCGCTGCTGCAACCAGCTGGCCAGGAAGGTCAGCACGGTGGCCACCGCCACCGCGGCGACCAGGCCGGCGAAGGCCGCCCGGTCCTCCTGGAGCAGCACCCGGTCGACGAAGACCCGGGCCAGCACCGGGACGGTCAACCCGACCAGGGCGATCAGCAGGCCGAGCAGGAGCATCTGCACGATCGCCGAACCGGGGCCACGCCAGCGTTCCGCCAAGGCCCGGACCATCCGGTAGCGGGCCCCGCCGGGCTGGAACTGCGGCCCGGGGCGCATGGTGAGCACGATGCCGGTGAAGGCGCCGTCGAACTCGTCCCAGCTCACCGCCCGGGGGCCGGTGGCCGGGTCGTTGATCCAGACCTTGCGGCCCAGCCCCTCCAGGACGACGAAGTGCTCGAAGCGCCAGAACAGCACCGCCGGCAGGGCCACCGTACGCAGGCCGACCAGGTCCATCTGGAAACCCTTGGCCTCCATGCCGTACCGGCGGGCGCCCTTGAGCACGGTGGCGGCGGTGGAGCCGTCCCGGCTGACCCCGCAGACCCGGCGCAGCTCCTCCAACGGTACGTGCCGGCCGTGGTGGCCGAGCAGGATGCCCAGTGCGGCGGCCCCGCACTCCACCGCCTCCATCTGGATCAGGGTGGGGGTGCGGACCCGCCGTCGGCGGATCCGGGGCCGCTGCGGTGCCGGGACCGCCCCGGTCGTCGGCGCGGTCACCGGCGCAGCAACCAGTCGATCGGGTGCTCCCGGGCGACGGTGAACCAGGCGGTGACCTCGCTTGCCGAGTTGAGTTGGAACGGCGGCGGGGCCTTGGTCCAGCGCAGGCCACCCGGGGCGGCCGGATCGGGTTCCAGGGCCACTGTCACCCGCACGACGCTGCCGTCGGCCAGCAGCCGCCGGACGTCCTGACCGGTGCCGAGGAAGGCGCGCAGCGACGCCTCGGTCTCCGGGAACGCGCCGACCGTGAGGACCCGCCCGGCCAGGGTGCCGAACACGTTGCGTGGCGCGGCGGCGGCGGCCACCTCGACGGGGACGCCCGGTTGCAGCAGCGGGGCGGCCACCGCGGGGGCGTAGACGACGGCCTGCAACGCGTCCCCGGCGGTGTCGAGACGTTCCAGGTCGGCCAGGTGGCTGCCGGGGGTGACGATCTCCCCCTCCGACACCAGCCAGGACACCACGTACGCGTCGCCGGGCGCGGTCTCCACCAGGATCTTCCCGTCGACGGTACGCAGGCTGTAGAGCGGGGTGCCCTTCACGACCCGCTGGTGCGGGGCCGCCCAGACCTTGGTGACCTGGCCACTGTCCAACGCGTCCAGGGCGGAGATGCCGTTGGAGTGGATCAGCACCCCGGCCGCCTCGACGGTACGGGGCACCACCGTACGCACCGACCAGATGCCGGCCACCACCACGGTGATCACCAGCGCGGCGGTGCCCAGCCAGCTCGGCACGGTGGTCAGCCGGACCGCCCGGTCCAGCTGCTCGGGGGCCTCCAGCTGCTGCAGCGCCTGCCGACGGAACTTCACGGCCGGACCACCGCCTCCGGTGCGTCGCCGACCGAGCCGAGCAGGAAGTCGGCCACGCTCGGCTCGACGAGCGGGTCGAGGCCGGACAGTTCGGCGAAGGCGTGCGAGTCGCCGGCACCGAGGGCACACGGGGCGAGGCCCATGGCGGTGGCGACGAGGTACATCTGGTGGGTCAGCACCCCGGCGTCCTTGAGGATCATGGCGTAGCTCATCCCTTCGTACTTCCACATCAGCCGCTGCACCCGGGCCGTGACGACCAGGACGAGCTGCGGTGGCCCGGTCATCGCGCCGGCCGCGCGGGCGTAGCCCAGCAACCGGTCGGCGGCCGGACCCCATCCGGCGACCGACTCCAGCCGGTGGCCGGTGGAGTCGTAGTGGTAGAGGCCCGGATCGAGGCCGGCGCACCGGCGCACCAGCGGATACAGCTCCAGTTCGTAGATCCCGCCGCCACCGGGGTAGGGGCGGTGCCCCACCTGCTGACCACCGGACTCCCCGGTCACCGTGGCGTGCTGCACCCGGTGCAGGAACTCGGCCAGCTGGTCGAGGGTGGGCGGGGCGGTGTCGTCGTGCCCGCGCACGCTGTGCCGGGCCGCGACGACCTGACTGAACGACGGATCGGCCTTGGCGATGGTGGCCAGGTCCGGCAGCGGCAACTCGATGGCCCGCCCCCCGTCGTACGGGCGCGGCAGCGGCTGCGGGGGGAACCGGTCCCGCATCCGGTAGGTGCCGCCGACCGGCAGCGTGTGCCGGCCCACCCGGGAACGGTGGTGCAGCCGCAGCTCCTCCGGCGACCAGTAGGCCAACGGTGCCTCGTCGACCTCGGCGGCGAACTCGGCGGCGGTGACCAGGATCCGCGCGGTGACCAGTTCGTCGAGGACCCGGCCGGCGACGTCGGGGGCCACGGCCAGGGACCGGGCCACCGTGTCCGGGCCGACGCCCTGCACCGCCGCGGCCAGCACCGCGCCGAGCGCCACGTCGACGCAGCCGACGGCGAGGGTGCTCAGCGGTGACGTGGCGACCAGCATGCCGCGTTCGTGTTGCATGGCGGCGAACCGGGACAGCCGGTAGCGGACCCCGGGGACGTGCCGGCGGGTCTCCGGCAGGCTGCCCCGCCCCAACCCGGTCGGCAGCAGTTCCACAAGCGGACGGTCGGCGACCTGGGCCCGACGTTCCAGCCAGGAGTGACCGAGCAGCCGGCGCAGCAGCAGCTGCGCGGGGAGCACCCGGGTCTCCCCCTCCAGGCTGCTGACCAGCCGGCCCACCTCGACGTCGCTGACCCAGCCGGCACCCAGTCGCAGCAGCAACGCCCGCCGGCTCATCCCGGGCTGCTCCAGCCGCAACCGGAACCGCCCCTGGCGCAGGGTGGCCGCACCGTCCTCGTCGAGCACCAGCTCCGCGTCCCGGCGCAGCCGGTACAGGTCCTGCACGGCCGGGCCGGTCAGTGCGGTGCTCACCGCGTCCGCCGGCCGGTGGCGTCCGCCGCTGTGGTCATCGTCGACTCCCCTCGTCCGGCCGGGCCGGTGGCCCGGTCAGAAGAACACGTTCAGCGGGTTGGCCGACCGTTCGTCGGCGGCCAGTGGGGTGCGGCCCAGCGCGGCCGGGACCTGCCACAGCCGGCCGGGGCCGAGCCGCCGCCAGAAGTGCCGCAGCCCCGGCACCACGACCTTCACCACCGCCAGCTCGACATCGGGTCGGGACTGGTCGACGACGATCACCTCCAGGCCGGCCCGTGCGGCGAGACGGACACAGACGCGGACGTCCTCGGCGACGTCCCCGGTGGTCAGCGGCGGGTGGTCGGCCAGGGTGCGGGCCGGTCGGGACGGGTCCGGGGTCAGCCAGGGCTGCTCGTCGACCCGGACGGTGCCGAACCAGCGGGCGCTGTCCGGGTCGTCGACGCCGTAGCGCAGCCGCCCACCGGTGGGGCCGGGCACCGCCGGCAGGAACTGGTTGACCTCGGTCAGCGCCCGGGTCAGCGCGACCCGTGCGTCGAGGTGCGCCCCGAAGCCGACGAGCACGTCCTCCGGCGGGCCGTCGAGCCGCCGGGACACCGCGGCGAACGCGGGTATCCCCAGGTCGGCGGTGAGGTCCAGGGCCCACAGCTGGCGGCCGAGCGCTGTGGCGTGATGGTCGACGCAGGCGGTCGTCCACGGGTCGACGAACGAGGCCAGGTCGACCCCGGGCAGCCGGGAGCGGTGGTACCACCACAGCGCCACGCTGTCGCGTTCGACGAGTTCGCAGAAGCCCTGCAGGATCGCCTCCGACAGGTGGGACCCGGCGGCGCAGCCGTTGGAGTCGGCCGCGCAGACCCCGAGGGTGGTCTGCTCCGGGTGGCCGTACCAGCAGTGCGCGGCGGGCAGTTCCCGGGCGACGCCGTGGGTGAGCGACCAGCCGGTGGTCCAGTCCAGTTCCCGGTCGTCGGGCAGCGGCCGGGGTACCCGGTGCAGGTGGCCCAGGTCCCGGTTGAGCCGGTCGGCGTCGGCGTACTGGCGGTCGGAAAAGAGCAGCAGGTCACGCAGGTGCACGGCGCGGTCCGGGCCGAGCTGACGGTAGCTCGCGCGGTGCACGGGGCGGTCGCCACGCCACACCCCGCACCAGCGTTCCACCGCCTCGCCGATGGCGCTGACCCGCGCCTGCACGTCGGTGCGGCCCTTGCCGCCGCTCTGCCCGCGCAGGTTACGACGCAGCCCGGCGAGCTGCCGGGGCTGGGCGAAGTTGTGCCCGGCCGAGTAGGTGTGGGTGACCCCGTTGTCCACGGTCTCCAGGCTGGTCAGTCGGCTGACCACCCCGAGGTACCGGCTGACGTGGTGGGCCAGCGCCCGGTACGTCTCGGCGGGGTCGCGGGTGCGGGAGCCGTCGGCCCGGCTGGGCAGGGTGCCGGCCGGGGGCAGCTCGATCCGGGGGTCGGCCTTGCCGACCAGGTCCGGGTCGCCGCAGGCCGGACACTGCGGCTGACGGACCAGGTGGTGGCTCTCGGTGCTCAGGTCACGGGTGTCCAGGGCGATCATCCGGCCGGTCAGCCGGGGCGAGCGGCCCCGGGTGGCCAGCACCGCGAGGTCGGCGGCGAGCAGTCCGGCCACCGCCAGGGCCACCCCGGGAACGACCGCGCGGGCGGCCGACGGCACCTCGCCGGCAGGATCCTGCCCGGTCAGGAACGCCGCCACCTGTTCGTTGGCCTCCCAACGCTGACGCAGGCAGGCCCAGCAGCCGGTCTCGCCGGGGATCAGGTGTGGACCGAGGAAGACCACGTTGCCGTGCGGGCGCAGCAGGGTCCAGGGCCGCCCGGCGGCCAGGTGCCTGTCGTTGACGGCGGCCAGCGCCGGGTCGAGCAGGGACGACGGGACGACCAGCACCGGATCCCGGCCGGTGGCCGGGTCCGCCTCGGGGGCGTCCGGCCGGGTGACCGTGACGGTGAGCCCCACCGTCCGCAGCGCCTCGGCGGTCTCGAACACGGTGGGGGCACCGAGATCGACGAGGGTGACCGTGCCGTACCGGGTCCAGCGCCGGCCGGCGGCCGGGTCGACGCCCCGGGCGTCCCAGCCGGCGGCCTCGGCGACCGGCACCCCGGACGGACCGGAGGCGAGCAGGCCGTGGCCGCGCAACCGGGCCAGGGCGGCGGCGACCGCGGCGACCGGGTGCCGGGCGGCCAGCCGGGCCACCACGTCGGCCAGCGGCGCGGTGCCGTCCAGGAGGTCGGCCAGGTCCGCCGCGACCGGGTCGTCGATGAGCAGACTGCGGGTCTCGCCCAGGACCACGAGGTGCCCCTCGGGCAGCCGTACGGGTACGTGGTCGGAGCGGAAACGCGGATGCCACATGGGTTCCTCCCCGCGCCGGCGCGACACCGGGGATCTCCGGCGGGGCGTCGCCGACGAGCACGGCTGCTGCCATCGTCACCGCCGACCGGCCGGATCCCGACCGATGCCACCGGTTTCAGCCGTCGGCGTGCTGCCCGGCACGGTCGCGTCGGAGGGCACGCCGACGACCGGGGGCACGGTGCTGCCACGAGCTGCCGGGAGGTCGGCGGAGCCGAACCGGTCAGCCGGCGGTGACGGTCAGCGCGGTGTCGTTGAGACCCAGCACCGAGGTGCCGGTGGTCTGCGCCGGGACGACGAGCAGGAACGTCTCGACCCGGGTGACCCGGATCCGTTTGCCGGCGATCGGGGCGCGCTTGCCGGTGGAGATCATGTCGGGGCTCTGCGGCATCATCCGCACCGTGGCCGGTCCGCCGGGCGCGGGGCTGAGGGTGTCGGTGGCGTACACGGTCAGGAAGGTCAGGGTTCCCTCGGGCACGGCGACCGCGCACTCCGACCACTCCGCCCGGTCCAGGGTGCGCGCCACCCGCGTACCGACCCCGGCAAGTTGTTGCTGGTAGACCTCCCAGCCGCCGGCGAACTGGCCGTCGAGCAGCGGGCCCGACGCGACAAGTGACCTGTTCCCGGTGCTCGCCCCGGTGGTGCGGGCGAACAGTTCCGCGGCGAGGACCTGCCGGCTCGTCTCGTCCACGGCGGTGCCCCCGGCGGTGGCCGGTCGGCCGGCGATGCTCCGGGCGGTGACCAGGGCGGGCTGGCTGACCTGGACGTTGTGGCTGAGCTTCCACCGGCCGTCGGCGTCCCGGACGAACTGGCTGACGTCGGTCGGGGCCAGCTCCGCCCCGGTCAACCGGAGGGTGGCGGTGGCCAGGAAGCAGCCCGGCTCACCCGGCGGTACGGCGAAAGCCGGGTTGACGTGTTGGAACGCTGGTTGTGGGCGCTGGTTGTGCTCGGCCCGGTGGATCGCCGCGATGCTCACGTCCAACGACGGCGACACCTCCTGGGTGCGCAGCGTCTGCACGTCACCGGAGACGGACGCGGCCGAGTCGGCCTGGTCGAAGGCGGTGAGCACGAGCGCGGCCCGGTCCGCGCCGAAGGCGGTGGTGGACGCGGCGGCCGGGGCGGCGGCGTCCACCGGTTGGTCGCCGCAACCGGCCAGGACGAGCAGCGTCACCACGAACGCGACGGTGGGTCCGGTACGGGCGCGCGGCCGCCGGACGGATCGTGTGCCCACCATGTCGTTCTCCGTCCGTTGCCGGATCGCGGGAATCGCGCCCGATGGATCGAGTATGTGAGCCGTCGACAGGCGGTGCCGGGTGCGGTGCGGCCTCATGGTGCGGCGCCCGGCGACGGCGCACCGGGCGGTGTCATCGGCACCGGGAACCGGTCACCGATCGGTGTCATCGAAGCGGGACACCCAGGCGACCAGACCGGAGCGGGACTCCACCCCCGCCTTGCGGTAGATCCGGGTCAGGTGCGCCTCCACGGTGCGGGGGCTGATGTGCAGCCGGCGGCCGATCAACCGGTTGGTGACACCGGTGGAGGCCAACCGGGCGATGTGCCACTCCCGGTCGGTCAGCGCGGTCTCGGCGAGCGCCCGGACCGGTCGGGCCAGCCGCAGACCGACCCGTTCGGTCCCGCAGCGCACGGCCAGTTCCAGCGCCCGGTGCCGGGCCCGGGCGGCGGGACCGCTCTGGTCCACCGCCTCGGCCGCCCGGGCGACCGCGACCAGGGCGAGGCTGTGCCGCAGGGTCATGCCGGCGGCCCGGAACCTGTCCGCCGCGGTGCGCAGGTACGGCATCGCCGCCACCACCTCGCCCCGGGCGAGCAACACCTCCCCGTACGCCGACTCGGCGAAGGCGCGCTGGCCGGGCAGACCGATCAGGTCGGCGGCGGCCAGCGCGGCCCGGGCCCGCCGTTCCGCCTCGGGCAGCTCCCCATCGGCCAGCGCGGCGGCGCAGAGCAGTTCGTGCCACATCGGACGCAGGGAGGCCTGCAGGCGGGTCAGCCCACCGTCGCCGCCGGCATCGGTGAGCATCTCCACGCAGGTGGCCGGGTCACCGGCGAGCAGCGTCGCGGTGGCCAGCGCGGTCGCCGCGGTACGTCCGGACCAGCTGTCCAGGTCGGTGGCGAGTTCCACCGCGCTGCGGGCCAGGGCCACCGCCCGTTCGTCGTCGCGGGGGCCGCCCCGCCAGGCGGTGGCCTGCGCCTCGAACGCCAGCGCGAAACTGAGCAGCGAGCGGCTGCCGATCCGGCGGGCGACGATCCCCGCCTCGGTGGTCAGCCCGATCACCGCGCCGAGCTGACCCCGGTGGTAGGCCACCTGGCTGCGGCCGAGCAGCAGCTGGCAGAGTCCGTCGTCGCGGTGCGCGTCGCGGACCAGGGTGATCCCCCGGTCCAGGTGCCGGGTGGCGTCGGCGGGCCGTTCCAGGAACAGCTCGGCCAGCCCGAGCGCCAGCAGGCAGTCGGGATGGTCGCGCAGATCCCGGTCGGGTAGTGCGTCGACGATCGGCGCGCCGGTGGCGAGCAGGCCACGGGCGAGGTCGACCGCGCCGTCGTGGGCGGCGGCGAGTCCGCGTACCGCGAGCAGGCTGGCCCGGTCGACGCCGCTGGCGTCCCCGTCGGGCGCTCCGGCGGGCATCGGCGAGGGGTGACCGGACAGGATGCCGACCGCGCCGAGTTCCGTGGCGAGCTGGTACGCCCCGGCGGTCGGCGTCGGTGTGCCGATCAGCTCGCGACGGCTGATCGCGGCGGCCTCCGCGTAGTTGCCGAGCAGTCGCTCCACCCGTACCCACAGGGCGACGGCGGCGGCCCGGCGGCCGGTCGGGTCGACGGGCAGCTCGGGGACGACCTCCCGCAGCAGCATCCGGCTCTCGGCGAGGTTCCCCGCCTCCCCGGTGATCCGGGCCAGCAGCAGGGTGACGTCGTGGCGGCTGTCCGGGGAGCCGGCCGGGGGCCGCAGTGCGCGCAGCGCGGTCCGCAGCCAGCGCACGGCCAGGTCCGGAGCGTCCCGGCGGATCTCCTGGGCGGCCCGGCAGAGTACGTCCACGTAGGGACCGACCGGCCGGTCGTGGGGCAGGGTGAGCAGCCGTTCGGCCTGCGCCACCCGCTCGGCCGGGGGCGCGCCCCGGGCGAGCAACGCGCTCAGCGCCCGGTGATGGGCCTCGACCCGCCAGGCCGGGTCGGTGTCCTGGGCGACCGCCGAGCGCAGTACCGGGTGCCGGAAGGTGAACCGGGCCGTTGCCGGGACGACCCGCAGCAGGTCGCGACGGACCAGCCGCCAGGCCGCCTCGTTGGCCGCCTGCGCCGGCAGCTGGGCCACCTCGGCGAGCTGATCCACCGCGCAGGGCGTGTCGCACACCGCCGCGGCCCGCAGACACACCGCGTCGGCCGGCGGTAGGCCGGCCCACTCGACGCGCAGCGTCGCGACCGTCCCGTCGGTGAGCCGGGGCGGGCCGGGCAGCCCGGCATCCCGGTCGGCGTCGACCGGTGCGACGCCTGCCAGCGCCGCGAGGTAGCCGGGGTTGCCGGCGGCCCGCTCGTGGTGTTCACCCAGTTCGGCCGGGCCGGCCTGCGGGTACAGCTCGGCGGTCTCGGCGAGACTCAGCGGCCCGAGCTCGATCCGGTCCCTACCCCTGCCTGCCGGGACGCCGGTGTCGGGCGGGCCGAACGGCATCACGGTGCCCGTCTGCCGGGGCCGGTAGACCAGGATCAGCAGCAACGGGGCCGGCACCGGGTAGCGCAGCAGGTGGGTGACGAGCCCGGTGGAGGAGGCGTCGGCCCAGTGCAGGTCGTCCAGGACGAGGGCCAGCCCGTCCCGGGCGGCCAGGGCGAGCAGCCGGCGGGCCAGTTGGTAGGTGCGGAACAGACGTACGTCGACCGGGCCGGCACCTCGGGGTACGAGCGCGTCGTCGGGTTCGGCCCGGCCGGCGGACAGCCGAGGGTCGGAGCGGGGTGGGCGGAGGGTGTCGAAGGCGTGTCGGAAGACGTGGAACGGAATGCCCTGTTCCGTCTCCACACAGGTGCCGACGACGCGGGGCAGGGCCGGGGCGCACCGGTCCAGCGCGGTGTGGACGAGACGGGTCTTGCCGATTCCCGGGTCGCCGACCACCTCGCACACCACCTGTGTCCCGGTGTGCACGCTCTCGGTGTGCGCGGCGCTGATGCGCGCGATCTCCGGTCGCCGCCCGACGAATGGTGGGCCGGACAGCGCAGTTTCCAGTCCAGCTGCCATCACGCAGATCACGTGCTTTCCCTGCGACACTCCAATGGGGATTGACGGGACTATACCGGTGGCCGGGGAATACGAGGAACATCGATGCGGGCGGGGTGGCCGAACGGCTCGGCCTGCTGGCCGTACGGGTGGCGGAATCGGCCGCTTCCGCTATGGCGACCGCCCCGCAAACCGATTCCGCCGGCAGTTCGGGCGACCGTCCGGTAACCGCGTGGGAGCTGTGGTGGCACCGGTGCTCCGAGTCGGGAAAACAGCTATTCGCGCGGTTCTCCCGACTCGGAGATCTGTCGTGCCGGGACTCCACCTGGCCGCGCTGCCGCCGCCCGCCCGCCGGACCCGGTGGGGTCACCGCCCCCATGGAGACCACCTGGTCAGGGCGTGGTCCGGGCGACCGGCAGCGCGGTGAGGAGCCGGATCTGCGCGGTACGGGACTCGTCGATGCGCCGGGCCAGGTCACGTACGGCCGGGGAGACCGCCAGCGGCAGGTGGGCGCGGGCCAGGTCGGCGGCCTGCCGTTGCTGGGGCACCAGCACCGCCACCAGGACGGCGTCGTAACCGGAGGCCGGGGTGCCCCGCAACCGGGCCACCGGGTCGTCGACGCCGGTCGGATCGGGGTGTTCGTGCCGGGGCGCGCCGTCCGCCGGGACGGCGGCCCTGATCTGCTCGCGGGCCCGGGTGACCTCGTCGGATTCGGTCGCGTCGACCGCCGCGACGAGGGTACGCAGTCGCGGATGGCGGATCCGCTCCGGTGCGACCCGGAGGATGGCCAGGGTCCGCTCCTGGTGGGCCGTCATCGCGTGCAGGAACACCAGGTCGAGCCCGCTGATCGCGGTCGGCGGGCCCGACCCGGTCGATGCCGGGGTGGCCGGGTGCCCGGCGGAGGTGCACCCGGCGAGCAACAGGGTGACCGCGACGACCACCACGGCCAGGCCCCGCACCACTGTCGGAGGTCGCGCCGCCGTCGGACGTCGGGCGGTCGCGGTGGGGCCCGGCATCGTGGTGGTCGCCCGTGACACGTCGCTCTCCCGGGCCGGTCAGACCTGGGTCCACAGGGCGGGCACGTACGGGGGTTCCCAGCCCGGGATGGCGGTGTGCGCCTGCCGGCACCGGTAGCTCACCGCCTGGTAGGTGACCAGGTCGCCGACCTGGTAGCTGCGGCCGGCGGTCCAGCTGCCGCCGACGGTCGGCGAACCGGTGGGGGTTGTCGGGGGCGGGGTGGTGCGGGTCGGGGTGGGTGTCGGACCCGGTGTGCGGGTCGGGGTGGCGGTGGGGCTCGGGGCGGCGGTGGGGCTCGGGGTCGGACCACCGCCGCCGATCTGCACGTCCACGCAGGAGTAGAAGGCGTTGGCGGTGTCGGCGATGTTCCAGACGGCGAGGATCTTCTGCCGACCGGAGAAGCCGCCCAGGTTGACGGTGTGCGCCACGGTGGCCTCGGGCTGCCGACCGCCCCCGTCGACGACACCGACCCGGGTGCCGCCGATGAAGTACTCCCAGTTGCGGGTGGCGTGCCGGGCGGTGTTCACCCAGGTGAAGGTGACAGTGCTGCCGACCGAGGTGGCGGGCCAGCCCCGATTGTCGTCGTCGAGGACGGCGAACTGGCTGATCCCGGCGCTGCAACTGCGCAGCCCCTTCGGGCCTTCGACGCTCTGCGGCTCGTACCGGATCTGGCCGCAGTCGGGCACCTTGCCCTGGGCGCAGAGAGCCTGGCGGCTGGGTGGGGCGGAGACGTAGCCGTGGGCCTGGGCAGGCGTGGCGAGGCCAAGGGAGGTGACGACGGCACCTGTCGCCACCAGGGGGACGGTGAGGGTTCGACGCATGGGAGCACTCCTCGACGGTGGGGGCGGCCGTCCGGACGGGCGTGGGCGGGCACCGGGGGACCGGGGCCGCCCGGTGAACCCGTAGCACTCGATCGGATCGACCTCGAACGATTGCCACCACGGTAAATTAAAGTTTGTTAACAGTAAAGCAACTGAACTGTTTTTCCTGCTCCCGCAACCGTCGACCGCACCCGCTGCCCGGAGACTGTCCCGCTCGTGGGCGGGTATCCGCGCTGGCATGGAGTGCCGAGGGCGGATACTCGTGATCTCGGCGGATGTCGGTGCCGGCCACGACACCGCAGCCGGCGAGCTGGCCCACCGGCTGCGGGAACGCGGTTTCACGGTGGACCGGCTGAACCTGCTGGACGTGCTGCCCCGACCGGTGCGCTGGGCGTTCCGCGAGGCGTACCGGGACATGCTGCGCTGGCTCCCCCGAGGCTACGACCTGCTGTTCGCCCTCACCGCCCGGTCCCGGTGGTCGGTCTCGGCGATCCGGGGTCTGCTGCGTCCGGTACGACGTCGGCTGGGCCGGACGATCCCACCGGACACCCTCGCCGTGGTGACGACCTACCCGTTCGCCAACCAGCTGCTCGGGCCGTTGCGCCGGCAGGGCCGGCTGGCCGTCCCCGTGGTCAGCTACGTCACCGACTTCGCGCTCCACCCGACCTGGGTGAGCCCCGGAGTGGACCGGTACTACGCGTTGCGACACGCTGAGCTACCCCCTTCCGACGATTCGGACGGGGTGCCGGTCACGACGGTGCAACCGCTTGTGTCGCCCGCCTTCGGCGGCGCGCACCGGACCGACCGGCGGCAGGCCCGTCGACGCTTCGGCCTGCCCGAGCGGGACCGGCTGGCGCTGATCGTCGCCGGCGCCTGGGGTGCCGGCGATGTCGAGACGACGGTCGCCGAGGTGGATGCCACCGGCTGGGCCCGCCCGGTGGTGGTCTGCGGGCGCAACACCCTGTTGTACGACCGGCTGCGGCAGGACTGGGAACACGTGTTCGGCTGGGTCGACGACATGGCGACGCTGATGCGCGCGGTGGACGTCGTGGTGGAGAACGCGGGCGGCCTGACCTGCCAGGAGGCGCTCTCCGCCGGGGTTCCGGTGGTCACCTACCGACCGCTTCCCGGGCACGGGCGGGCGAACGCCTCGATCCTCGCACGGGCCGGGCTGATCCGGCGGGTGTCGTCGGCGGCGCAGCTGCGGCCGGCACTGATGGAGACGACCGCAAGGCGAGACCGGCCCGCTCCCCCACCGACCGACCCGGTCGACGTGGAGGGGCTGGTCGCGGCGGTTGCCGCCGTACCCGGCGGAGCGGACGCGTACGACAGGCGTCGCCGGCGGTCCCCGCTCGACGTGCTCGGCGACGCCGTGGCCGTGGTCGTGGCCCTGCTCCAGTCGTCGTCCGGTGGGCGCCGGTGAGGCAGCGGACGGCAGGGCGGTGGGCGACCGGACTGGTCGCGCTCGGCGCCCTGCAGCTGGCCCCGGCGGTCACCGCAGTGCCGGCGCTGCGGGGACGTCTCCTGCACCGGCTCGACGGGGTGGGCCCGCCGGACCGGATCGCGCTGACCTTCGACGACGGCCCGGATCCGCAGTCCACGCCCCACTTCCTGGAGGTGCTGGCGGCACACCGGGTACGGGCCACGTTCTTCCTGCTGGGCGCGATGCTGCGGCGCTCACCCGAACTCGGCCGGCAGCTCGTCGCCGCCGGGCACGAGGTCGCCCTGCATGGCTGGGAACACCGCAACCTGCTGCTGCGCGGTCCGCTGGCCACCGGCCGGGACATCGCCGCCGGGCGAGCGCTGATCACCACCGTGACCGGGCGCACCCCCCGGTTCTTCCGTCCACCGTACGGGGTGTTGACCGGATCGGCGCTGCTCGCCGCCCGGCGGCTGGGCCTGCGGCCGGTGCTCTGGACCTGCTGGGGTCGGGACTGGATCCGCTCGGCCGACGCCGGATCGGTGCTCACCGAGATCCGGGGTGGACTCGCCGGCGGCGGCACGGTCCTGCTGCACGACTCCTCCTGCACGGCGGCGCCCGGTGCGTGGCGCTCGACTCTCGACGCGTTGCCATACCTGCTCGACGAGTGCCACCGACGGGGCTGGACGGTGGGCCCGCTCGGCAGTCACCTGGCCGGGGCATGATCGCCGCGGTGCTGGCCGCACTCGTGGCGGCGTTCGCCTTCGCCCTGTCCACCACGCTGCACCAGCGGGCGGCGAAGCGGCAGCAGCGGCGGCAGGCGCTCGACCTGCGGCTGTTGTCGCGGCTGCTGAGGACCCGGCTGTGGCAGGTCGGTTGGGTTCCGGACCTCGTCGGGGTGACCGCCCAGGCCCTGGCCCTGCGGTACGGCCCGCTCACCCTCGTGCAGCCGCTGCTGGCCAGCGGGCTCTTCATGGCCATCCTGATCGAGGCCGGCTGGAACCGGCAGCCGGTGCACCGACGGGACCTCGCCGCCACCCTGGTGGGCACCGTCGGTCTGGTCACCTTCCTGGCCGTCGCCGACCCCCGGGCCGGCGTGACCGAGCCGAGCGCCCCGGCGTGGTGGTGGGTGGCGGCCGGCACCGGCGCGACGGTGGCCGGTTGCCTGCTCGTCGCCCGCCGGGTGAACGACGCGACCCGGGGTGCCCTGCTCGGGGTCGCCGCCGGGGTCCTCTACGGGATGGCCGCCGCGCTGCTCAAGTCGGTGGCCGCCCGGTGGCACGGCGACCCGGTCGCACTGCTCGCCGACCCACGGCTGTGGGCGTTGACGGTGGTGGGTCTGCTCGGCGTGCAGGTGAACCAGGTCGCGTTCCAGAACGGCCGGCTCGCCGCCCCACTTGTCGCGTTGACCCTGGCCGAGCCGGTCACCGCGGTGGCCGTCGGAGCCACCGCGTTCCGGGAGACCCTGTCGCTGAGCGGGGCCCGGCTGCCGCTCGTCGTCGCTGCCGTCGTCGCCCTCGTGGTGGGTGTCCGGCTCGGCGCGTCCCGGGCCGGACGGTGAGCGCCCGGCGGGCCGTCGCGGCGCAGCCGAACCGCCGTGAACAGCCGAACCGCCGTGAACAGCCGAACCGCCGTGAACAGCCGTCGCCGCGTACCGCGCCTAGCCGTCGGCGCGCAGCAGACAGCGCGGGTCCTGCACGGTCGTCGGCCGTTGCTTGCGGGCCAGCGCCTTGAGCAGTGACTCCCGCAGCGGCAGTCCGAACACCTCGACCGAGTCGCCCGGCAGGTCGATCAGGCTGGGGCAGGACACCCGGGACCTGATCTCGTCGTTGGCGACGATCTCCACCCCGCCCAGGTCGGACAGCAGCGTGGTCGACTCGTCGTCGACCGACACGACGTACCCGCGCAACTGGCGTGTCGGCGGATCGGCCACCGCCGCGGTGTCCGGGTCGGCGGCCGGCGACCCGGACGGGGTGGGGGTGGGCTTCGCCACCGTCGGAACGGCCACCTGGATCGCGGTGGACGGCAGGATCGGCGTGGTCACCACCGCGTGCAGCACACCCGACACGAGTACCGCGGTCAGCACGGCGGCGGCCTGGACGAAGGCGGTCACCTGGCCGGGACGCAGCGGCGCGTCGGCACCGGTGAGCAGCAGCGCGACCGGCCAACCGGCGATCAGGGCGAGCACCACCTCGCCCCTGGCGAACGCCGCACCGGCGATCGTGGCGCAGAGCAGCAGCAGGCCCGCCACGGCCACGGCGCGTCCCGGCCGAGGTCCACCGGCCCGCCCGCCGGGCCCCGGTCGACCGACGACACACAGCGCCAATGCCCAGGCCGGGGCGAACACCAGCGGGGTGCTGGCGGCGGCGGCCAGGATACTGCCCCAGACCACCCAACCCGGTGCCCGGTCCGTCCAGCGGGCCACCGGGTACCGGGCACGCAGCCGCTGCCGGTCGGCGTCGTCGACCGCCGCGCCGAGCACCACCGCGCCGATGGCGAAGACCAGGGCGGGTACGGCGGGGAAGACCCACACGACGGAGAGGCTGACCGTGGCGAGGAAGGTGATCGGGTTGATGCTCTGGGCCAGCATCAGGGTGAACTGACGGTCACCGCCGGACTGGATCCACAGATACAGCGCGGACACCGCGACCGGCACACCGACAAGCAGCGACCACGCCCCCGGTGTGGACGCTGCGGGAGCGGCCCCGTTCGACGCCGGCTCACCCGCCGGGGCGCGCCCGAGGGCGACCGGTCGACGGGTGACCACCCGCCCCGACCTCCGGCGACGTCGGCGATGCGCCACCGTCCGGCTCCGGCGGGACGGCCCCGCCACGACGGGCGGTACCGCCGCAGGCAGGCCGACGACCCCTCCGGTGCCGTTCTGCCCGTCGCTCGCGCCGCGCAGCAGCCGACCCGTCACGTACGGCTGCGCAGCGGTGTAGCCCGCCTGGCGCAGGGTGGCGTCCATCGCCACCTGCCAGGCCCCGGACGTCTTCTTCCGCAGGCTGGCCACCAGGAACGAGTCGACCAGGGCCTTCAGCGCGGGATCGCCACGGGCCACCCCGATGCCGTACATCTGCGTGATCGGGGTGCCGTCGAACGGGACCAGCTTCCACCCCGGGTCCGCGGCCCAGACCAGGCCACGCAGCAGGATCTCGTCACCGGCGACCGCGTCGGCCCGGCCGACGCGCACGGCGGCGAGGCAGCGCTGCAGATCCGGGGCAAGGAGGATCCGGTGCTCCAGCCGGGCGGCCTCGGCCTCGGCTGTTGACCCCGACACCACGCACAGCCGCCCCGGTCCGGACCGGGGCGGCCAGGTGGTACGGGTCGCCACCTTGGTGTGGCCGACCAGGTAGGGGCCGGCGAACTCGACGACCCGTTGCCGCTCCGCGGTGATCGCCAGGCCGGCGAGGACGACGTCGACCCGACCCGAGGTCAACGCGGCCAGCCGTTCCGTCGGCTCCAGCGGCACGAAGTCGGGGGTCACCCCGATCGACCGGGCCAGGAAGGTGGCCAGGCTGGCCTCGAAACCGGTGAACCGGTTGTCGCCGACGGGTGTGCTCAGCAGCGGTTGGTCGGCGAACACGCCCACCCGCAGGTCGCGGCCAGCGATCGAGGACCGCCGCAGGTAGTCCGCGACGGTGGGGCTCTTCAGCGCGCCCTGGTTGAACGCGGCGGTCGAGACGGCCACCAGCGCCAGGGCGAGGAACGGGCCGATCCCGCGCCACGGGGCCGTGCGGGGACGCGCCCGGCCGGGCGACCGGCGGACGTGCAGGCGCATGGCACCATCCCGGCGGGTGACGTGCGGCAGCGGACCGGCCGCGATCGGTCCTCCGAGCGCATCGGAGTCGGTGATCAGACCACCAGTCGGTCGGCCCCGGACGCATCCCCCGGTCGGCCAGCACGGCTGTCGGCAACCGGACCCGGCCCGTCGGGTCCTCCTCCCCCGGCGATCGCCCACCGCCCCCGGGTGCGCTCGTGGCGGTCGGGAGCGGTGCTGCGGCAGGTGGCGGGGCACCGACCGACCGGCCGGGTGGCCGGTCCGGCGGGCTGCCGGTCAGGGACGGTCGAGGGCATCGACCACGGTGGTCGCCACGTCGGTGAGCAGCCGCTCGTCCAGTGGCTCCACCACCGCGACCACGGACACGGTGACCAGGTTGTGCCCCACCCGCACCAGGACGAAAGCGGTCGCGCCGGTGATCCGGCTCCGGCCGCTGCCGACAGCCAGGGCGTAGTCGACCCGCCAGGACTGCTCGCCCAGCGCCGGGGCGGGCCGCCCCCCGACGGAGAACCGCACTCCGCCGCCGGTGAACCGGTGACAGGCGGCCCGGGCGGTCTCGGCGGCGGCGAACACAGCCCCGGAGACCGGCTCGGCGTAGGAGGTGACGCCGACCGCCACCGTGGTCGAGGCGACACCGATCCGGCCGGGCGGGGTCGCGTACCTGGTCTCGGCACGGGCCCGCTCCCCCGGCCGGAGCTGGTCGAGGTACCGGTCCCCGGCCAGAGGGGCACACGCGGCGGGCTCGACCCGATCGTCGCCGGCGGGGGTGACCGGTCGGGACACCCAGGACGCCGGCAGCGCCGACCGGGCCGCACGGGCAGCAGTCCGCGCCTCGGCGGCGGTGAGCCGTCGTCCCGCGACGGGCAGCGGGCCGGACACCGTCGGGCCAGCGTCGGACGGCCGGCCGGACGCTGCCACGGTCGGCGGCACCGGTGCGGCCGGGATGGACCGGGGGACGGACGGTGGGCCGACCGTGGGCAGCGGGACCCGGGTGCCGGGCACCCCCGGCCCGAGCACCAGCATGGTCAGCGTCAGCATGGCCAGCACCACCGCCGGCAGCACCAGCCGGGCCGGCAACGCCCACCGGCGGCGACCGGCCCGGCGCACCCGGGGCAGCAGCAGGACCGGCACACCGAGGGCGGTCAGGTACAGCAACCCGACCAGCGGGTTGCCCACGGTCAGCCGGAACGCCGACCCGTCGGCGGACCGTCCGGCCAGCACCGCATCCAGGTACTGCACCAGCGCGGACCCCAGGGTCGTCGCCACCGCGGCGAGCAACGCCCGGCCGAGCCGATCCGACCGTGCCCGGGACACCGACCGACCCTCAGCGGTCGAGCCGGGGTCGGATCCGGTCGCAGGTCCGGACCGGTTCGCGGTCGCGAACTCGGTCGCAGGTGCAGACCCGGGCGCGGTCGCAGGCTTCGATCCGGTCGCGGTCGCCAGCAGGACGATGCCACCGGCGAGTGCGGTGAGCAGCCACCGGGCCTGCGCGTCACCCACCGCCTCGTCGAGGGTGCCGGGTGGTGCGAGCCGGAGCTGCCCGACCGCACCACCGGCGCAGACCAGCACGGCGACCGCGACCACCCGGGCCCGCGTCGAGCGGACCACCCGGCGGGCCAGGGCGCGGACGTCGCGCCCACCGTGTCCGGCGACGGCCAGGGCGCGCAGGGCGAGCAACGCCGGCAGTCCGAGGGCGGGCAGCAGCCAGCCGGTGGCGGGCAGTTCGTAGGCCAGCCAGCTCCGCACCAGGCCGGGATCGTGCCACACCGGCGGGAGTCCCGGCACCGGCCACAGCACCGCGACCGTGACACCCAGGGCGGTCACGTGCCCGGCGAACCACCATCGGGTACAAGGTGGGGCCCGGTCGGCCAGGGCCGTCGCGACGAGTACGCAGAACCCGACCGCGCCCGCGCCGAGCGCCGCGGTCACCACGGCGAAGACCAGGCTCGCGGCCGGCCCCTGGTCGAGGAAGAGGTCCGTACCGCCGGGCGACGGCAGCCAGGTGGTGCCGAGGGTGGCCCCGAACAGGCCGATGCCCGTGCCGGTGACCGGTCGCCACCAGCCGACCGCCACCCCGGACCGGTGGGCCGTGGCCGCCCGGCGCAGCAGCGACGGCAGCAGCCCGCCGACGATCAGCACCGCGCCCACCCAGACGTCGACCAGCCGGGGCAGCCAGCCCAGCGCCGGGTAGTGCCCGTTCATGACGAGTTCGTGGGCGGCGGCCATGGTCGCCACCGTCACCACGCCGACCGCCACCCCCTGGGTCAGCTCACCGGCCCGCCGACTCGCCGGCTCCCGCAGCGACCTGATCCGTTCCTCGGCTGTCGGATGCCTGGCGAAGACTCCCCGCAGCAGGGACGGCACCCGCCGGGCCGGCGGGTTGCCGCCGACGCCCGACCGCAACAGGGCGCTCAGTCCCCCCGCGTCACGTCGTGCCGCATGCCGGTCCGCCGCCCGTTCGCGCGCCCGCAGCAGTGCCGCCGCCAGCACGGCGACCAGGCCGGCCAGTAGTCCGGCCCGCAGGAACGCACCGGCGACGATCGCATTCGGTCCGAATGCGCCGACCTCCAGCAGGCCGCCGACGGCGACCGCTGGCAGCGGCAGCCAGACCAGGGCACGGACGGCGGCCACCCAGGTCACGTCCCGGGCCCGCACGTGGGCCAGCTCGTGCCGCACCACCGGGTCGAACCGTCGAGGGTCCCGGTACGCCACGGCGAGCCCGACCGGGAGCACCACGACCGGTCGCCGGCCGACGAGCCCGACGGTGAATGCCTGCCGGACCGGTGGACCGGCGATCAACAGGCGCGGCCGGTCCCGGCCGGTCAGCCCCTCGGCGGCGCAGAGCGCGGTGAACCGCTGCACCGCTGCGCCGACGGTGAAGCGGTTGCGGTGACGGCGAAGTCGCCACAGGTCCACCGCCGGCACCGCCACCAGCAGCACCACCGCGCAGGCCAGCACGATGACGACCGCGACGAGCAGCACCAGTGCCCGCTCTCGGGCGGGTGCGGCCAGGCAGTCGGTGAACCCCGGCGGCACCGGATTCGTGGCGGTCGCCCCGGACGCCCGCTCGCAGTCGCCGAAGGCCACCACCCAGGGCAGGCTGAGCAACCGGTCGGCGAGGAAGTACAGGTCTCCCGCGCCGACCCCGACCGCAACGAGGGCCGCCACCACGAGCAGGTACCACCAGCCCAACCGGTCCGGTGCGGCATCGAAGTCCCCGGAAAGCGGGTCGGCCGGTCCGGTGCCATCGGGGTCGACCGGCGCCGACCCGCCGCCGGTGGATCCCGCAACGGGTGCAGCGGCGTGGACGGTTGCGGTCGTCCCGGCCGGGTCGGGTCGGCGGGTGTCGGCCGGGTCGGTCATCGGTCGTCCGGGACGACCGCCGCGCCGATGGTGGCGTCGGCGAGCAGGTCGGCCGCCTCCGGAGACAGACCCAGCGCGAGCGCGTGCCGCCGGCACGCCTCGTGCAACCGGGCCGCCTGCTCGGCGGTCAGCTCCAGTCGCCCCTCCGGTCCCGGCGCCCCGGTGCGCGGAAGGGCCGACGTGGCGGCGACCCCCCGCCCGGCGGACGACGTGGCGTCCTGGTCGCCGGAGGGTGGGGTCGGCGGTGACGCGGTGAGCGACGCCGGGTCGGCCGGTCGGCGGTGACGTCGCCAACCGGCCCGGATCCCCGCCCCGATACCGGTCGCCCCGAGGACGAGCACCTCGCTGGTGGCGGCAGCCACCGCCTGGAGGAACAGCTCGCTTACCAGGGAGATGTCGATGCCGAACCCGACCGCGCTGCCTGGTGCCCCCGACGGGCGGGCGGGAGGGGCGGTGCCGGCCCGCCAGTCGGCAGCGACCGCGTCGAAGACCTCCAGTTCCTCGGGGGCCTGCCGGGTCACGGCCGTCCGGGCGGCGTCGACGACGAAAAAGGCGACCTGCGGGGGAAGATCGAGCACCGTCTCATCTTCGCGCCGACGGGCAAGCCGACAGCAGCCCTCGGTCAGAAATCGGTCAGCCGCCGACGGGAACCGCGGCCGGCCCGGGCGGGCGCGCGGGCGGATCAGTACGGTGGTGGCACCAGCACGATGCGGCCGGCGGTGGTGCCGGCGCGCTGGTCGGCCCAGGCCGCCGCCGCCTCGGCCAGCGGTCGTACCTGGTGGGTGACGGTCAACCGGCCGGCGGCGGCGTGCCCGGCCACCACGGCGATCGCCGTCGCGCGTTCGGCGGCGGTCAACTCGCTGTTGGTGTAGCCCAGGATGCGCAACGACCCACCGCGCAGGGTCGCCGAGTCGATCGTGGCGGTCGGTGCCGCCGATCCACCGAGGTTGACCAACCGGCCACCCGGGGCCAGGGCGCGCAGGGCCGCTGCCGCCGGCACCCCGAACAGAGGGTCCAGCACCAGGTCGACCGGGCCGTCGGCGGCGTGCCGGAAACGCCGGGCGAGGGTCTCCGGCTCGTCGGCGGCGGTGAGCCGGACCACCGCGTCCGCGCCCGAGCGGCGGGCGGAGTAGACGGCGGCGTCGGACCGGCAGGCCGCGACCACCCGTCCCGCCCCGGCGAGCCGGGCGAGCTGCACCGCCGCCTGGCCGACGGTGCCACCGGCCGCCAGTACCAGCACCACCTCCCCGGGACGCAGGCCACCCCGCAGGGTCAGCGCCGCCCAGGCGGCGACCGCCGAGAGCCCGAGGGCCGCCACCAGGCGGTGGTCCACGCCGTCGGGCAGGGGCACCGGATCGGCTGCGGGCACCACCGCGTACCCGGCCAGGCTGCCGTCGCCGGGGGCCAGGCCCGCCCGGGTCGGGAACCAGACCGGGGTGCCGTCGTCCAGGGTGCCCACACCCTGCACCCCGGGGACGTACGGCAGCGCCGGGGCGCCCAGGTAGGAGGTGCCCGAGGCGCAGAGCAGGTCCAGCGGGGTCAGCGGCGCGGCGGTGACCCGTACCCGCACCTCGCCCTCGGCCGGGACCGGGCGGGGGCGCTCGACCACGACGGGCGGCGCGCCGTGACCGGTGACGACGACGGCGGGCATCAGCGCGGCGGCGGGTTCCCCGGCGGCCGGCCCGGTGTCGGGTGCGGCGGCCATCAGGTGGCGATGTCCGGGTAGGGCAGCGAGAAGTGGGCCAGCCGCAGGCCGTACTCCTTCTGGTAGGCCATCGGCTCGGTGTGGTCCCGCTCGAACATGGCGATGAACAGGGTCAACGTCAGGAACGGGTGGGCGCCGAGGGCGAAGAGCCGGACGTGGTCGTGGGCGACAAGCGCGTCGCGTTCCTCGTCGGTGAAGCGCAGCCAGGTGCTCGCCTCACCGGTGTGGCAGTTCAGCACGGCGTTGGCGCGTTCGGCCTCCCACCAGGTCACCGTGGCGCGCGGGTCGGTGCGGTAGCGCTCGACCAGCTCCGGGTCGCGGTCGACTGTGTAGAGGAACTTGTCGACCAGGTAGCGGCTCATGCCGGCGCTCCGTTCGGGTACCAGGTGAAGTACGCCTCCATGGTGTGGAACAGGTCCAGGGTGTCCACGTGGTCGGCCTTGGCGCCCGCGCCGGCCACCCCCATCATCAGCATGAAGTCCATGAACCCGTGGGTGGCGTTGCCGGGTGCGTGCAGGCTGTCCAGGGTCACCTCGGACAGGCAGCCGTCCAGGTCGCCGTTGGCGATCCACTCCACCGCCCGGCGGTCGAACTCCGGGTCGGGGCCCTGCGGGCCGAACTGGCGGGGCCCGCCCAGCTCCAGCGACAGGTGGCCGGTGCCGATCACGGCCACCCGCAGGTGGCTGGGCCAGCTCTCGACGATCTCCCGGATCGCCGCGCCGAGCTGCACGAACCGCTTCGGCTGCGGCAGCGGCGGGGCGAAGATGTTGGTGTAGATCGGCACGATCGGCAGGTCCGCCTCGGGCCGCAGGGTGATGATCGGACAGGTGATGCTGTGGTCGATCCGCAGCTCGTTGCTGAAGGCCAGGTCGAAACCGGCGTCCAGGCCGGGTGGTGGCCGCCCTCAACGTCACCGTGCACGCCGCGGAGACCTCGCTGGAGCGGCTCACCGACGAGCACCTGCCGCGCCTGCTGCGGACCGCCGCCGCGATCAGTCAGGACTGGGCCCGGCTCGACACCGTGCCGATGGCCGTGCAGCGGCCCACCACGCCCGCCCCGGGCTGAGCCGCCCGGCCGGGGCGGTCCCGGCCGGGCGCACCCGGGCCCGGTGGGGATCGCGCCCGGGTTCCCCGCCGGCCCGCGTCGAGCTGCACCGATGCGGCGACCACACCGCCGCAGGCACGCGACGTCGCCGCGCGGTGACCAGGTGGACGGTCAGGCCGAAGGTGGCCGGCCCGGGGCGGGGTGACGGCCGGCGATGGCGGGGAAGACCTGCTCCACGATGGTCAGCAGGGTGGCGGTCAACAGCAGGTGCACCTGGGCCCGGTCCAGGGTGCCCCGCTGGAGCCACTCCCGGGCGGTCGAGGTGGCCAGCCCGCCGTACGCCCGGATCATGCCGCGCAGCTCCGCGCGATGGGCGGTCACGTCGGCCAACCCCACGGCGACGAGCACACTGTCGGCCGCGACCTCCTCGGCCTCCGTCAGGACCAGGGCGACGTCGGGGTCGTGGCCCATCCCCCCGGCGGTCACCGCGGCCAGCCAGGAGGTGCGGTGCCGGGAGACCACGTCGAGGAACCAGGTGACGCTGGCGTCGACCCGGGTCCGCAGGTCACCGGCGGGCAGCCGCGCGACGGCCACCTCGGGGACGGTCACCATCACCCGGACGACCTCCAGGTAGAGCTGCTTCTTGGTGCCGAAGTAGTGGTTGACCAGGCCCCGGGCCACCCCGGCCGCGCGGGCGATGTCGGTGGTCGACACGTCCGGGTAGGGGCGCGCACCGAAGAGCCGGACCGCGCAGGCGAGGATCTGCCCCCGCCGGGCGTCGGGTTCCAGGCGTCGTCGCCGGAATTCCGTGTCGAGACTCACCCGCCGAACCCTATCGGCCGGTGAACGGGGCTCACCTCGGGTCGGCGGCCGGTCCCGCCAGCCGGGCGGTCGCGGTGTCGAGGGTGAAGCCGGGCCGGGTCCGACGCCGGTCGACGATCACGCCTTGTTGACACATCGCCAACACGGCCTGAGGGTGTATCCATGCCGACGCCTGGACTCGCCGACTACACCTCGCCGTGGTGCGCGCCCGAGCACCACGACCTCGCCGAGTTGGCCCGCGACTTCTTCACCAGCGAGGTGCTGCCGCACACCGAACGGTTGCTGGCGCAGGGCCACCCGGACCGCGACCACTACCGCCGCGCGGGCGAGCTGGGCCTGCTCGGCCTCTCCGTCCCCGAGGAGTACGGCGGCGGAGGCGGCGGCTTCAGCCACGAGGCGGTCCTGCTGCACGAGCAGGCACACGTCGGGGAGAGCACCCTCGGCCTCGGCGTGCACAGCGGCATCGTCACCGGCTACCTGGTCGCCTACGGCAGCGCGGAACAGAAACGGCGCTGGTTGCCCGGGCTGTGCCGCGGCGAGCTGATCGGGGCGATCGCGATGACCGAGCCCGACGGTGGCTCCGACCTCCAGGCGATCCGGACCCGGGCGGTCCGCGACGGCGACGACTACCTGGTCACCGGGGCCAAGACCTTCATCAGCAACGGTGGCCTCGCCGACCTGGTCGTCGTGGCCGTCAAGACCGACCCGCAGCAGCGGGCCGCCGGCATCTCCCTGCTGGTCTGCGAGGTGGGCGGCGGCCCGGACGGCTTCCGGCGGGGCCGGCTGCTGTCCAAGATCGGGCTGCACGGCAACGACACCGCCGAGCTGTTCTTCGACGGCCTGCGGGTGCCGGCGACGAACCTGCTCGGCGGGGCCGAGGGTCTCGGCTTCGCCCAGATGATGCGGCAGCTGCCCCAGGAACGCCTGGTCATCGGCGTCGGCGCGGTCGCGGCGATGCAGCGGGCGGTGGAGCTGACCACGGCGTACGTCAAGGAACGCACCGCCTTCGGCAAGCCGCTGATCGACCACCAGAACACCCGGATGGTGCTGGCCGAGTGTGCCACCCGGACCCGGGTCAGCCGGGTCTTCCTGGACGACTGCATCAGTCGGCACGACCGGGGCGAGCTGGGCGTGGCCACCGCGGCGATGGCGAAGGCCTGGCTCACCGAGGGGCAGTGCGAGATCGTCGACCGCTGCCTGCAGCTGTTCGGCGGTTACGGGTACACCACCGAGTACCCGATCGCCCGGATGTACGCCGACGCCCGGGTGCAGAAGATCTACGGCGGCACCAACGAGATCATGAAGGAGCTGATCGCCCGTGCCCTCTGACCGCGAACCCCCCGGCACCGGGCCGCTGGCCGGGGTACGGGTGGTGGAGCTGGCCAGTCTGGCACCGGCGCCGTTCGGCTGCCTGGTGCTGGCCGACCTCGGCGCCGACGTGGTGCGGGTCGACCGGCCGGACGGCCCCGGCCCGGGACGGCTGGCCGCCCCGACGACCGGGCCGCTGCACCGGGGCCGGCGGGTCACCGCGCTGGACCTGAAGTCCCCCGCCGGGGTGGCCGACCTGTTGCGTCTGGTCGAGCGAGCCGACGTGCTGGTCGAGGCGTACCGGCCGGGGGTGGCCGAGCGGCTCGGCTTCGGCCCGCAGGCCTGCCGGGAGCGCAACCCCCGACTGGTGTACGCCCGGCTGACCGGCTGGGGCCAGGACGGCCCGCTGGCCGCCCGCGCCGGGCACGACATCGACTACATCGCGGTGGCCGGTGCGCTGGAGCCGCTGGGCCGCCCCGGCGAACGCCCGCACGCCCCGCTGAACCTGCTCGGCGACTTCGCCGGGGGCGGGATGCTGCTCGTCACCGGCGTGCTGGCCGCGCTGCTGGAACGGGAACGCTCCGGCCTCGGCCAGGTGGTCGACGCCGCGATGGTCGACGGGTCGGCGCTGCTCACCGCGTTCCTGCACGGGATGATCGCCGCCGGCCGGTGGTCCGCGCCGCGCGGCGGCAACCTGCTCGACGGTGGTGCCCCGTTCTACGACACCTACCGCACCGCCGACGACCGGTTCGTGGCGGTGGGCGCGCTGGAGCCGGCGTTCTACGCCGCGCTGCTGGCCGGGCTGGGTCTGGCCGACGACCCGGAGCTGCCCGCCCAGTACGACCCGGGCGGCTGGCCGGAGCTGCGCCGCCGGTTCACCGCCCGGTTCGCCGCGCGCACCCGCGACGAGTGGACGGCGGTCTTCGCCGACCTCGACGCGTGTGTCGCACCGGTGCTCGCCCCCACCGAGGCGCACCGCCACCCGCACAACGCCGCCCGGGGCACGTTCGTACGGGTGGGGGGCGAGGTCCAGCCGGCGCCGGCACCCCGGTTCGGGCGGACACCGGCGCCCCCGCCCCGCCCCGCTCCGGACCCGGGGGATCCGCTGGACGTCGCCACGGTCATCGACGGCTGGCCCACCCTCCCCTGACATCGCCCGGCGGTGGTGCGCGCCTCGACGATCAGCCGCTGCTGACCGTCCCGACACCGGGATCGCCCCGACACCGGGATGTCAGCCGGTGTCGGCCGCGTGTCGGCGTGGTGTCAGCCGGCCGGCGCACGCTTCCCGGCATGACAACTGAGCTGATGATCGAGGCCGAGGGTCTGGTCAAGACCTTCGGGCGCACCCGGGCGCTGCGAGGGGTGGACCTCGCCGTACCCCGGGGGACGGTGCTCGGGGTCCTCGGCCCCAACGGGGCCGGCAAGACCACCGCCGTACGCATCCTGTCCACGCTGCTGACCCCGGATGCCGGCACCGCCCGGATCCACGGCCTCGACGTGGTACGCCAGGCCGAACGGGTCCGGCAGTCCATCGGCCTCACCGGCCAGTACGCCTCGGTCGACGAGGACCTGACCGGGCGGCAGAACCTGGAGCTGTTCGGCACCCTGCTGGAGCTCGGTCGGGCCGGTGCCCGGCGGCGGGCCACCGAACTGCTCGAGTGGTTCGACCTGACCGCCGCCGCGCACCGACCGGCCAAGACCTACTCCGGGGGCATGCGGCGGCGGTTGGACCTGGCCGCCAGCCTGGTCGGCTCGCCGGAGGTGATCTTCCTGGACGAGCCGACGACCGGCCTCGACCCGGCCAAGCGCGAGGACATGTGGGACGTGGTCCGCTCACTGGTCGCCGACGGGGCGACCGTGCTGCTCACCACCCAGTACCTGGAGGAGGCCGACGCGCTCGCCGACGCGATCACGGTGATCGACCACGGCCGGGTCATCGCGCACGACACCCCGGACGGGCTCAAGCGGGTCGTCGGCGGGCAGACCCTGGAGGTCCGGCCGACCGATCCGGCGCAGCTGGCCCCGACGGCGGCGATCCTGTCCCAGGTGGGCTCCGGCGCACCCGCCGACGAGATCCGCCGGGGCGTGCTCGCGGTGCCGGTAGCCGACGACTCCGCGTTGACCGAGAGCGTGGCCCGGTTGGCCACCGCCGGCATCGCGGTCACCGAACTGTCCCTGCACCTGCCGAGCCTCGACGAGGTCTTCTTCACCCTCACCGGCCGCACCGCGGCCGACGACGACACCACCCGTACGGAGGTCGCCGCATGAGCACCCTGACCGGTATCCCGCCGAGGACCAGCCCGAAGCTGTCCACGGTGGCGGCGAACCCCCGGCCGCTGCGGCTGCTGCGACACTCGCTGGCCCTGGCCAAGCGCAGCCTGATCAAGACCTGGCGTACCCCCGAGGCGCTGATCGACGTCACCCTGCAACCGGCGCTCTTCCTGGTCATCTTCGTGTACGTCTTCGGTGGCGCGGTCGCCGGCTCCACCCACGACTACCTCCAGTTCCTGCTGCCCGGCATCCTGGCGCAGACCATCGCCACCGGCTGCATCGCGATCGGGGTGAACCTCAACGCCGACATCGCCAAGGGCATCTTCGACAGGTTCCGGTCACTGCCCGTCCCCCGTTCCGCACCACTTGTCGGCGCGGTGCTGGGCGACGTGGTGCGGTACGTGATCGTCACCGGGTCCACCCTCGCGATCGGCTACGTGATGGGCTTCCGGGTCGAGTCCGGCCCGCTGCGGGCGGTCGCCGGCTGCCTGCTCGCGGTGGTGTTCGCGCTCTGCCTGAGCTGGCTGCCGGTCTTCGTGTCCATGAAGGTGCGTACGCCGGGCGCGGTGCAGGGACTGATGTTCGCGCTGATCATGCCGCTGAGCTTCGCGTCCAACGTGTTCGTCGGGGCCGGCACCCTGCCGGGCTGGATGCAGGCCGTGGTGGCCGTCAACCCGTTGACCCACCTGGTGACGGCGATGCGCGGACTGTTCCTCGGCACCCCGGTCGGCAACCACGTGTGGTGGACGCTGCTCTGGTGCGCCGGCTTCGTGGCGGTGTTCATGCCACTGGCGCTGCGGGCGTACCGTCGGAAGGTCTGACCAGGCCGAGCAGGTCGTCCATCAGCTCGTGGATGCGGGTGGCGGCCAGCCCGGGTTGGCGGGCCCGCCAACCGGCCAGCAACGGTTCCCGCCACTGCTCGTCCCCGAGCGCGGCGGTGAGCCGTTCGCCGGTGCCGGGCGGGAAGAACGTCGTCGAGTTGCTGCCCAGCCGGACGCCGAGCACGAACAACTCCCGCGCGGTCTCGACGTCGTCGCGGCAGGCGGCGAGCTCGGCGCCGCCCAACGCCCACGTCCCGATCACCGGCAGGTCCCGGGAGGACACCGCCTCGACGCCGGCCTGGGCCAGCAACCCGACCGCCCGGACGTCGGCGGTACGCCGGGCGGTCGGCCACACCTGGGCGACCCGCAGGTGGAACACCGCCACCGCGACCCGCAGCACCACCCGGGGCTGCGGCGGCGAACCGGTCCATCCGGCCAGCGCCCTGGTCACCGCGTCGGCGTGTTCCAGCGCCTCGGCGTACCGGCCGCGTCGCCAGGCGAGCTGGGCCAGCCCGAGGCACGCCTGGGCGGTGTCCAGCTCCTCGCCCTGGCCCGGTGTCGCGGTCTCCCCCAGTCGTTGCTCGGCCGCCGGGTCTCCGGCCAGGGCGAGCTGCACGTCCAGCAGCACCCGGATCGACCGGGAATCCTGGGTGGCGCCGATCAGGTCCATGTGGTGCACGCTGCGGGCCAGCCACTCGATGGCCCGGTCACCGTCGGGCGCGGTCAGCGCGTGCCCGACGGCCTGCGCCGCCATCCCCATCCCCCAGTGGTCGCCGGCCGCCTCGAACCGCTGGTACGCCTGCTCGGCGTCGGCCACGGACTCCTCCGGCAGGCCACCGCTGTCCCGGGCCGCCGCCCGGGCGAACAGGCCGAACCCCTGCACGTACGGGTCCGGGTGGGCGATCAACACCGCGGCTCCCGGCAGGACGTGGTCCGGATCGAGCTGGTCGAAGGCAGCCAACGCCGAGGCGAGCGCGGTCAGCCGGGAGGAGACCTCCCGGGGCCGCTCCGCCAGGAGCCGGCGCAGGGCCCGCCGGGCGAGCACGGCGAGCCGGAGCGGGCCGCTGATGCCGGCGTTGACCGCGATCAGCAGGCAGGTCCAGGCGAGCCGGTCGGCCTCGGGCAACGGGCGACCGCTGGCCCGGCCGGACAGGATCGCCGAGCCGACCCGCCGGTCGGGATCGTCGAGGTGCAGCAGGCCCCGGGCCCACCCGGAAACCTCCAGGTGCAGGCCGCGCACGGCCCAGAGATGGAGCAGCGCGGTGGCGACGTCGACGGCGGCCGGCTCGTCGTCGTGCCCGAGCGCCCAGCGCAGGCCGGCGACGAGGTTGTCGTGCTCGGTGGCGCAGCTGGCGAACGCGTCGAGCTGACCGGGGCCGATGAACCGGTCGGCGAACCCGACCGCCTGCTCCCGGGCCCAGCCGACCAGGCCGGCCATCGCCACGTCGCGTTCACCGGCCGCGTCGAGGCGGGCCTCGCCGTACTCCCGGACGGTCTCCAGCATCCGGTAGCGGGGCGGGCCGTCCCCCTCGACCAGGGTCAGCAGGGACTGTTCGACAAGTGTCGCCAGACCACGTCGGACGGCGGCGGACCCGGCGACGGCGGACCCGGCGACGGCGGCGGCGAGGTCGGCGGTGAACGGGGCGGGGACCACCGCGACCCGTTGGAGCAGGTCCCGGTCGGCGGGCGCGAGCAACTCCCGGCTCCAGTCGACCATCGCCCACAGGCTCGCGTGCCGTTCCGGCAGGCCGCGCAGTGCGGCGTCGAGCAGCGCGAAGCGGTCGGTCAGCCCGGCGAGCACGTCGTCGATCGGCATGTGCCGCAACCGCGCGGCGGCCAGTTCGAGGGCCAGCGGCAGGTTGTCGAGCCGGTGGCACAACTCCCGCACCCGGTCGGTGTCCCAGGTGGGCACCGCGCCACCGGCGCGGGCGCGGGACTCGATCAGCGCGAGCGCGTCGGCGTCGGGCAGCACGGCCAGCCGGTGGACCCGTTCGCCGACCAGGCCCAGCGGGGCCCGGCTGGTGGCCAGCACGGCGACCTCCGTCGGGGCGACCGCGACCAGGTCCGCGACGACGGTCGCCACGGTGTCCAGGAGGTGTTCGCAGTTGTCCAGCACGACCAGGCCGTCGAGGTCCGGTGCCAGGGCGCGTAGTCGCTCCCCCGGGTCGAGCACCCGTCGTTCCAGGCCCAGCGCGCCGCCGGTCGCCGTGGTGTCCGCCCCGCCGAGGGCCGCGAGCACGGTGGGCAGCACCTCCTCGGGTGCGCGCAGGCCGGCGAGTTCGATCACCCGGGCCGGCCGTCCGGCCGCCGCCGCCCGACGGGTCACCTCGGCGGCGAGCCTGGTCTTGCCCGCGCCCCCGGTCGCCACGATGGTCACCAGGGCCGCCTCGGTGAGCGCCGCCGTCACCGTCTCGACGTCCCGTTCCCGACCGACCAGGGCGGTCGTCGGTCGTCGCCACGCGGCGGGCAGGTCGGCCCGGGGCGGAGCGGCCGGCGGTGTCGTGGCGGCCGGGCCGGTCAGCTCGCCGCGCAACAACGCCAGGTGCGCCTGGGTGATCACCGGGGACGGGTCGACGCCGTACCGGTCGGCCAGTTCGGCGCGGAGCCCTTCGACCACCTCCAGCGCCTCGGCGTCGCGTCCCTGGGCGGCGAGTACCCGGACCAGCAGCGCCGCCGACGGCTCGTCGGGCGGGGTACGCGCGACGAGCCGCCTCAGGTCGACCTCGTCGTACGGTCCCGCGCCGGCGAGGGCCACCTCGGCGCGCAGTGCGGCGACGTCGGCGAACAGCCGGGTGGTCTCGGCGGTGTCCAGCTCCGGGACCTCGGGGAACCGGGCGCGGGCCGCATCGGCGGTTCCCCGCGCCGCCGGTACGTCACCGGCACGCAGCTCGGCACGCCCCCGTTCGACCAGGGCACGGGCCCGTACCGAGTCGACGGTCACCTGGTCGAGGGGCAGCCGGTAACCCCCCGGCACAGCTACCACCGGCAGCCCGAGCCGGCGGGCCCGGGACATCAGCGCCTGCACCGCACCGGCCGCGTCGTCGGGCGGGGTGCCGTCCCACACCGCGTCCACGAGCAGCGGGATGGAGACCGCCCGGCCCCGGGCGTCGACCAGGGCGCGGACGACTGCGGCGAGCCGTTCGCCCCGGACCGGCCGCCCGTCGACGGCGAGCGGGCCGAGGATGGTGATCTGCACGGGTCCAGCATTCCTCACCCGGATGTCGGGCTGTCGCCCGTCCCGTCATCGGCGGCGGGTGCGCCGCGCCCTGCCGGCCCCGACCAGCGCCACCAGCAGTCCGGCGACGATCACCCCGACCCCGAGCAGCAACGACCGGACGCCACCGGCACCGGCACCGGAGTCGGCGGCGTCCACCGCGTCCCGCGCCGGGGTGGACGGCGACCTGTCGGCCGGTGCGGGCACGTCCGGGGATGCGGCGGGCGGGGATGCGGCGGGCGGGGAGGACACCGGTGACGCAGGTCCCGCCGGCAGGGCGTAGCGCAGGACCGTCGGCCGGGTTCCGGGGGGCTGGTCGGCGGTCTCGGAGACGGTGAGCAGCCACCGGCCGTCCCCGGAGTAGCTGACCGACTCGCCCTGCGGCTCGTCGGGCAGCGCGACGACCCGGGGCGTACCGGTGGTCAGCGCGGCCACCACGTCGCCGTCGGTGACGTCGAACTCGAACGCGTCGGCATAGGTGCGCAGCACCACCCGCCGGCCGTCCGGCGCGGTGGCCCCGCCGGTGACCAGTCGACGGCCGAAGAACGAGTACGGGTTCGCGGTCGTGGTGGCCGGCAACCGCAGCTGCCCCGCACGCGCCAACGGCACCGTCACGCCGGCCCGCAACGGCCCGGTCGGGACGTACACACCTGCCTCTCCGCCCTGCTTGGTCACCACCACCGGCCGGCCGTCCCCGTCGACCAGCAGCGCCTCCGCGTCGTGCGCGCCGTCGGGGTACGTCAACCGGTGCAGCACCGGCCGGCGGGCCCCGGGGGACAGCTTCCACAACCCCACCGTCGCGCGGGTCCGGTCGTTGTCACCGATGTCGGCCACCCAGATCGTCCCGTCCGCGCCGACCACCAGGTCCTCGGTGTCGCGGGGCCGCGACGGGTAGGCCACCGTACGCACCACCGCGCAGCGGGCGTCGAGGAAGAAGATCCGCCGCCGGGACGCCTCGTCGGAGCCGTCGTTGACCATCACGAAACCGGAGTCGGTGGCCACCATCCCGGAGATCTCGGTCAACCGCTCGTCGCGTACCTGGCACACCGGGGTCGCCGCAGCCGCCAGCGCAGGGCCCGGCAAGGCCGCCTGCGCAGGGCCCGGGACTACGGTGAGCGCGGCGAGCACGGTCGACCAGCCGGCCCGTGCGGGCGGCCATCCTCGCCTCGTCATCGATTTCTCCCCCGCCGCACCGGTGCCGGTGACCCGCCGCCGAAGATCCGCAGACAAGGAGCTTGTCCGCTCACCGTCCGCCCCGTCAACGTCTCCCCCGGGGCGATCCGCTGAGGCGTACGCCACCGCGCCGGAACACCGTACGGGCCGGTACGTGCGGCGGTCGGTGACTAGCCTGATGCGGTGCCCCCACACCTGCCCCACCCGGACCCCGGCACTCCGGACACGGCGGGGCCGCTGCGGTACATCTGGTGGCTGGTCCGCTGCCAACCGGGGCGGGTGCTGCGCGGCGCGTTCTTCGGGACGGTCTGGATGGTGGGGCTCTCGGTGCGGCCCTACCTGATCGCCCGGGCCGTCGACGACGGGCTGCGGACCGGCGACACCCGGGCGCTGCTGGGCTGGGTCGCCGCGATCGTCGCCGCCGGGGTGGCGGTGGCCTGGCTGGGCGTCATGCGGCACCGGACCATGACGTTCATCCGTGAGGACGCCAGCGCCCGTTCGGCAGCCGTGCTGCTGCGTCAGCTCGCCCGGACCGGTGCGGTGCTGCCCCGCCGGCTCGCCGCCGGTGACGTCGCCACCGTCGGCGGGTACGACATCGTGCGTACCTCCCAGGTGCTCACGATCACCGGTCCCGGGGTGGGCGCCGTGCTGGCGTACGCGGTCGCCGCCGTGGTGCTCTGGTCGATCGACCCGCTGCTGGCGCTGGTGACGCTGCTGGGGGTGCCGGCGGTCGCGCTGGCCATCGGGCCGTTGCTGCGCCGGTTGGAGCGGGCCGAGTCGGTCTACCGGCAGCAGCAGGGCGAGTTGACCACCCGGGCCGACGACATCGTGGCCGGTCTGCGGGTGCTCGCCGGGGTCGGCGGTCGGCACCTGTTCGCCCGCCGGTACGCCGCGCGGTCGCAGCGACTGCGGGCCGAGGGGTACCGGGTGGGCGCGGTACTCAGCTGGGTCGACGCGCTGACCATCGTCGTCCCCGGCGTCTTCCTCGCCGCGGTGGTGTGGCTGGCCGCCCGGATGGCCGCCGAGGGTGGGATCACCGTCGGGCAACTGGTGGCCGTCTACGGGTACGTGGCGGTGCTCGTGGTGCCGGTCTGGTTCCTGCTGGAGGGCAGCTACCAGCTGATCCAGGGGCGGGTCGCCGCCCGGCGGATCGTCGACCTGCTCCGGCTCACCCCCGACCCGGTGGGCGGCCCGGCGACCCGCGCCGCCCCGGACGGCCCGGCCGAACTGCACGACCCCGACAGCGGACTGACGGTCACCCCGGGTCGCCTGGTCGGCGTCGCCGCCGACGACCCGGCCGACGCGGTGGCCCTGGCCGACCGGCTGGGCCGCTACGTCACCAGCACGGTCACCTGGGGCGGAGTACCGCTGACCAGCGTCGGGCTCGACGAGGTACGGGCCCGGATCCTGGTCGCCGACCACGACGGGTACCTCTTCGCCGGCACGCTGCGACAGATCCTGCGTGGCCCGGACGACGCCGTCGACGACGTACGGATCGACGCGGCACTGCACGTGGCGTCGGCCCGCGACGTCGCCGAAGGGCTGCCCGACGGCCTCGACACCCCGATCGGTGACCGGGCCCGTACCCTCTCCGGCGGTCAGCGGCAACGGGTCCGGCTGGCCCGCGCCCTGGTCGCCGACCCGGAGGTGCTGATCCTGGTGGACCCGACGTCGGCGGTGGACGCGCACACCGAGGCCCGGGTGGCGCAGCGCCTGCGGCAGGCCAGGGCCGGCCGGACCACTGTCCTGCTGACCACCTCGCCGGTGTTGCTCGGCCACGCCGACACGGTCGCCCACCTGTGCGGCGGTCGGGTCACCGGCACCGGCCCGCACACCGCGCTGCTGGCCGACGACGCGGGATACCGACGGCTGGTGTCCCGCACCGGCGGGACCGACGACGAGCCGGTCGTACGATGACGAAACTCCCGGTCGCGGGCCCGGCGGTGGTCCGGCGGGCCGCCCGCGACGTGCTCGCCGGCGACCGGTGGGCGGTCGTCGGCGTGCTGGCGCTGCACGGTGCCTCCGCCCTCACCGGACTGGCAGCGCCGTGGCTGATCGGCCGGATCGTCGACGAGGTCACCGCCGGCGCCGGCACCGGCGCGGTGGACCGGTTGGCGCTCGCCATCGCCGGTTGCGTGTTGGCCCAGGGGTTGCTCGCCCGCTACGCCCAGTACGCCGGGCACCGGTTCGGTGAGCGGGCCGGGGCCCGACTGCGGGAGGACTTCGTGACCCGGCTGCTCGGCCTGCCCGTCTCCGTGGTGGAGCACGCCGGCACCGGTGACCTGGCCACCCGGGGCTCGGTGGACGTGTCCACGGTGGGCACCATGCTGCGCGACGTGGTGCCGGTGCTGGTCATCGCGGGAACCCAGCTGACGCTGCTGTTCGGCGCGGTGTTCCTGCTGGACCCGTTGCTCGGCCTGGTCGCGCTCGCCGGACTCCCGTCGATCTGGGCGGCGTCGCGCTGGTACCTGCGCCGGGCCACCCCGGCCTACCTGACCGAGGGGGCGGCGACGGCGGAGCTGACCGAGGCGCTGACCACGACCGCCGAGGGCGCGCGCACCGTCGAGGCGCTGCGGTTGGGCGATGGCCGGGTCGCCCACGGCACCGCCCGCATCGGCACGGTGTGGGCCGCCCGCCGCGCCACCCTCGCCCTGCGGTCGGTGGTCTTTCCGGTGGTGGAGGGCAGCTATCCGCTCCCGATCGCGGCCGTGCTGCTCACCGGGGGCGTCCTGCTGTCCCGGGGACGGGTCAGCCTGGGCGAGGTGGTCGCCGCCACGCTCTACCTGCAACAGGCGATCGAACCGCTGGACCGGCTTTTGCAGTGGGTGGAGCAGGCACAGCGCGGCATCGCCTCGTTCGCCCGGGTGCTCGGTGTCGGGCAGGTGCCACCCGAGCCGCGCGGCCGGTCGGCCGTGCCCGCCGGCCGGGCGGTGGAGGTGCGCGGGGTGACCTTCCGCTATGCCGGCGGCCCACAGGTGCTGCACGGCATCGACCTGACGGTCGCCCCGGGCGAACGACTGGCCGTGGTCGGCCCGTCCGGGGCGGGCAAGTCCACGCTGGCCCGGCTGCTCGCCGGGATCGACGTGCCCGGTCAGGGTGTGGTGAGCCTCGGCGGTGTCCCGGTCACCGACCTCGACCCGGCCGAGCGACGCCGCCGGATCGCCCTGGTCACCCAGGAACACCACGTCTTCATCGGCTCGCTGCGCGACAACCTGGCGTTCGCCGCGCCGGGTGTCACCGACGCCCGGATGCGGGCCGCGCTCGCCACGGTCGGCGCCGACTGGTACGCCGACCTGCCGGACGGTCTCGACACCGCGCTCGGCGACGGGGTGCGGGACCTAGGCCCGGCCGACGCCCAGCAGTTGGCGCTGGCCCGGCTCGTCCTCGCCGACCCCGACATCCTCGTTCTCGACGAGGCGACCGCCGCTCTGGACCCGACGACCGCCCGACGTACCGAACGGGCGCTCGGTGCGGTGCTGGCCGGACGGACGGTCATCGCCATCGCGCACCGGCTCAACACCGCGCACGACGCCGACCGGGTGGCGGTGCTGGAGGACGGCCGGATCACCGAGATCGGCAGGCACGACGACCTGGTCGCCGCCGACGGCGACTACGCCGCCCTCTGGCACTCCTGGCACCGCCGCTGAATCGACCCCGCCCCCCGCCCCGGACGCCCCGGCCCGGCCCGGCGCAATTCCCTTGTCGTCGCGCCGGGCCGTGTCTACGGTGCGGTGATGCTCTCGCGACCACTGACCGTGACCTTCGATGCGCACCATCCGATCCGACCGGCACGCTTCTGGGCCGGCCTGCTCGGCCGCGACGTCGTCGAGGAGGTCGGCGGCGGAGTCCTGCTGCCCGGCACGGACACCCAGCTCGGCCTGCGGTTCGTGTCGAGCGGGACGGAGCAGGTCGGTCCGAACCGGCTACACCTGCACCTGACCAGCGCCGACCCCGACGACCAGCAGCGGCAGGTGGCGACCGCGCTGGATCTCGGCGGCACCCACCTCGACGTCGGCCAGCGCCCCGAGGAGGGGCACATCGTGCTGGCCGATCCCGAGGGCAACGAGTTCTGCGTCATCGCGCCGGGCAACCGCTTCCTGGCCGGCTGCGGCCTGCTCGGCGAGGTCTCCTGCGACGGCACCCGGGAGGTCGGTCTCTTCTGGAGCGAGGCGTTGGGCTGGCCACTGGTGTGGGACCAGGACCAGGAGACCGCCGTCCAGTCACCGCACGGCGGGACGAAGGTCGCCTGGGGTGGTCCGCCGGTGGCCCCGAAGCAGGGCCGGAACCGGCAGCGCTTCGACCTCGCGCCCGACGGTGACCCGGAGGCGGAGGTCGACCGGCTGGTCGCGCTCGGGGCCGCCCGGGTCGAGGTCGGCGCGGACGGCGTCGTCGTACTGGCCGATCCGGACGGCAACGAGTTCTGCGTGACGGCGGGCTGAGCGCCACCCGGCCGCCGGATGATCTCGACGGGCGGCCCGGGTGTCGTACCGGTGGCGGGTCCTTCCGGCGCGACGGGCCGGCGACCGACGCTCGGTCACCGGTAGATCAGGTTTGGGATCCCGACAGCGTCACCGTGGTGAGCTCGCGCAGACCGGAGATGGTCAGGACGCTGTCCAGCAGCGGATTCGCCACCACCTCGAGGCGGTCGACGTGGGCGAACAACGCCGCGAGCGCGGCGCTGTCCAGATACTCCACGGCGGACAGGTCCACGGTCAGCCGGTGCCCGTCGACGACGGCGTCGGCGATCGCGGCCCGGAACAGGTCGGCGTTGCTCATGTCGATCTCACCGACGACGGTCAGCACCGGGGTACCGTCCGCCTGGAGGCCGGTGACCAGGTCCAGAGGCGTGTTCATGCGGGAATCCTCGTGTGCAGCTCGACGGTGGTGCCGGCATCGGTGGTCTGGATCTCGACGTGCGCCATCAACGCACGCATCAGGTTGATGCCGCGGCCCCGGTCGTGATCGATCTCGGGCACCTTCCACCGACCGGAGTCGGCCACCCTGACGAACAGGTCGGCACCGGCGGCCACGGCGAGCAGGCGGATCAGCCCGGGTCGGGCGTCGCGGTGGCCGTGCTCGACCGCGTTCGCGCAGGCCTCACCGGTGGCCACGAGCACGTCCTGGGCCAGGTGCGGGTCGGCGCCGGTACGACGCAGCCACTGTCGCAGGGTGGACCGCACCGGGGCCATCTGCGACCGGTCGGCGGGAAACGACAGCTCCAGCGGCGCCGGATGACGGTAGAGCAGCAGCGCGATGTCGTCGTAGCCGCCCTGCGGGGTCATCCGGCTCATCACCCGGTCGGCGAGCTGCTCCACCCCGGCGGTGTGGTCCTCCCGCACCGCGGAGGCGGCCTGCGCGATACCGGTGTCGAGCGACTGGCGGCGCCGTTCCACCAGACCGTCGGTGTAGAGCAGCAGCACGGCGCGGGGTGGGACGAGGCTCGTCGCGTCGGGACGACCGCCCCGGGACGGAATCCCCAACGGGCTGCCCCGCCCCCCGGCCAGCAGCTCGGTACGACCGTCGGGGTGGGTCAGGATCGCGGGCGGATGCCCGGCGCTGCTGTACGTCAGCTTCCCGGTCTCCGGGTCGAGGATGCCGCAGAACATCGTGGTGCAGGCCGCCCCGGGCAGCATCCGGGCGAACCGGTCCAGCGCGGTGAGCACCTGCGCCGGGCTGGACGCCTCCAGCAGCAGCGCCCGGCAGGCACTGCGCAGTTGCCCCATCACGGCAGCGGCGGGCAGACCCCGGCCGACGCAGTCGCCGACGACGATGCCGATCCGACCGTCCGGCAGGTTCACCGCGTCGTACCAGTCGCCACCGACCTCGAGCGGGCGGGTCGCCGGCTCGTACCGGACGGCGAAGCCGTCGGGCAGGTCGGCTGGGCCGAGGATGGCGCGTTGCAACGCCACCGCCACCTCACGTTGCTGGTCGGCGGCGTGGGCCCGCTGCAACGCCTGCCCGAGTGCCCCGCACAGAAGCAGCAGCAGCATCTGGTCCTCGGTGCCGAACCCCCGCGCCGGGTCGAGTTCGAGCCAGATCACCAGCGGCCCCTGCGGCGAGTCGACAGTGGTGCCGGCACCGGCCGGTCGAACACCGGTGGCCGGGTCGATGGTGATCCGCAACGGCGGCTGCGACCGGAGAGCGGTGATCGTGTCGCGGACCGGGCCGGGGAGCTGCGCCCAGTCGGAGGCGGCCGTGGCGGTCAACGTCGGTGCACCGCTCGCTTCCCAGTGGGCGGCGAGGACCCGACGGGCCTGCCACAGATGGCGCAGCTCCTCCACCCCGGCGTGCAACACCTCGGTGGTGCTGGCTGCCCGGGACAACCGCTGGTTGAGTGCGCTGAGGGCGGTTTCCCGCTGCACCGCGTACCGTTCGGCGGTGACGTCGCGGATGGTGCCGACCACCATCCGCCGGCCGTGGTCGTCGGTGACCGCGTTGAAGGCGACGGCCGTCCAGAGCCGGTGGCCGTCACGGTGTCGCAACGGCACCACGAAGGAGCCGTGGGGCACCGTCATGGCCTGGGCGAACGCGTCGGCCACCAACCGGTTCGCCGACGGGTCGGTCGTGCCGTCGGGCCACCACGGATAGCGCGGACGGTACGGCACGCCCTCCGGGCCGTACCCGAACAGGTCGGCGAAGGCGGTGTTCATCTCGACCAGCGCGCCGTCGGCGTCGAGGACGAAGAAGCCCTCCTGCAACGAGTTGATCATCGCGGCCCGCCAGTTGGCGTGGTGGTTGCGCAACCGGGCCAGGTCGACGTTGGCCCGGACCCGGGCCAACAGTTCCTCGGCGGAGAAGGGCTTGACGAGGTAGTCGTCGGCACCGGCCTCCAACCCCTCGACGGCTGCCTCCTGGCCGGCGCGGGCCGACAACAGCAGCACCGGCACCCCCATGGTGCGGGGCTCCGCGCGGAGCGCGGCGACCAGTTCGAGGCCGTCCAGGCCGGGCATCATCACGTCGCTGACGATCAGGTCGGGCAGCTCGGTCCGGGCGCGGGCCAGGGCGGCGTACCCGTCGCCCACCGCGGTGACGTCGTAGCGCGAACGCAGCAGGCGGTGCAGGTACTCGCGCATGTCGGCGTTGTCGTCGGCGATCAGCACCCGGGGCCGGTCGGCGCCGGCGTCGTCGGGCCGGTGCGGGTCGGGCAACGGCCGGTCGCCGGTGTCGTCGGCGGGCAGCCAGCGCAGCGCCTCCCGGACGAACGGTTCGGCGCTGTCCGACGTCGCCGGCGTCGCGGTGCCGGTGACGACGTGCTCGGCGGGCAGGTGGGCGACGCCGAACGGGAGCCGGACGGTGAAGGTGGTGCCCACGTCCGGGGCACTGTCGACGGTGATCGTGCCGCCGTGCAGGCCGACCAACTCCTTGACCAGGGCCAGTCCGATACCGCTGCCCTCGTGGGACCGGGACCGGGCCTGCGGCACCCGGTGGAAGCGCTCGAACAACCGGGGGATCTCGTCGGCCGGCACCCCGATGCCGGTGTCGGCGATCTGCACCGCCGGTATGCCGTCGTGCTCGGCCACCGAGACCCGGATGCCACCGTGGAAGGTGAACTTCAGGGCGTTGCTGAGCAGGTTGAGGACCACCTTCTCCCACATCGCCCGGTCGACGTGGACCGGCCGGGACAGTGGTGGGCAGTCCACGTCGAGGGTGAGGCCGGCACGTTCGACCGCCGCCCGGAACACGCTGGCCAGCTCGGCGGTGAACCGGGCCAGGTCGACCGGCTCGTAGCTGGCCTGCATCCGGCCGGCCTCGATGCGGGAGAAGTCGAGCAGCGCGGTGACCAGCTTGCCCAGCCGCAGCGCGTTGCGGTTGATGACCTCCAGCTCGGCGCGAACCTGCTCGTCCTGGTCGCCCAGGCGGGCGCGCAACTCCTGCAACGGTCCGTTGATCAGGGTGAGCGGGGTACGGAACTCGTGGCTGATGTTGGAGAAGAACGCCGTCTTCGCCCGGTCCAGCTCCACCAGCTCCTCGGCCCGCTGCTGCTGCACCTCGTAGGCCACCGCGCCGTTGATCAACGCGGCGGTCTGCTGGGCCACCAGGTCGAGGAAGGTGCGGTAACCGTCGTCGAGCGCCCGGCCGGCGCTGGCGGCCAGGACGATGACGCCGATGTCCTCGGCACCGGTCTCGCCGTGCAGCGGCAGCACCACCGCCTCGGTCGGTGCGGTCTGCCAACCACCGGTAGGCAGCTCACCGACGCTGGTGAGGACGTCGGTGAGCTGGGCCGGCAGGCCGTCAGCGAGGACGGTGGCCACCGGCCACACCGGCGGAGCCGCCCCGGTGGACCGGTCGACCTCACCGGCCAGGGTGCTGGCGGCCAGACTCAGGTCACCGTCACCGGTACGCAGGTGCACCGCCGCGTACGGCACGTCGACCCCGGCCCGGCCGAGCGAGGTGGCGACCAGTTCACACGCCTCCCCCACTGTGCGGGCGGTGCCGGCCTGCGCGCCCAGGTCCTGCAACGCGGCGAGCCGGCGTTGGCCGATCACCCGCTCGGTGGTGTCGCTGACCGCGGTGAAGACACCGCGTACCACACCGTCGTCGTCGTGCAGCGGGCTGTAGGAGTACGTCCAGTAGGTCTCCTCCCAGTACCCGTGCCGGTTCATCGGCAGCAGCAGGTCCTCCGACCAGGTCGCCTCGCCGGTCTCCACCACGCCGCGCAGCATCGGCCCGATGATCTCCCAGATCTCGGGCCACACCTGGTCACCCGGCTTGCCCAGCGCGGGGTGCTTGCTGCCGAGCAGCGGGCCGTAGGCGTCGTTGTAGATGAACCGCAGCTCCGGCCCCCACCACACGATCATGGGGAAGCGGGAGGTCAGGCAGATCCGGGTGGCCGTACGCAGACTCGCCGGCCATTCGTCGACCGGGCCGAGCGAGGTGGCGGACCAGTCGAAGGCACGCATCCGCGCCGCCATCTCACTGGTGCCGGTGAACACGGAACGCCACGCCTCAGCTTCGGCCATCGCCGCCCTGTCCTCCCGCACGTCTCGCGCAGGGACGACCCCGTGTCCGCAGGTCGTCGCCGGCCACCGGCAGAGTCTCCTGCCGTTGCGGCACAGCATGCCGTATGAGCAGCCGGAGCAGAAATCGGGCACCGCCCCCGGCGGGGTCGAGCGGGGAACCCGATCCACCGACCGTTGGTCCGCCCGATGGCAGCCGACCGCGCCGCCGGGCCGCGCCGCGCCGCGCCGCGCCGCGCTCGATCCACGATGTAGTGGGATCCGAAGGGGCCGAGGCCACTACATCCTGGATCGAGCGCGGTGGCGCAGTGGGCGCGGTGGGCGCAGTGGCGCGGTGACGCGACATCTGCCTGGCGCCGGCGTCGGCGTGCCCGACCGGCCGGCGGACAGTCGTTTCGGGAAAGTTTCGAATTCCCCACCGTCCGGCGGTACGCCTCGACACCGCCGCACGGCGAACGGCGGGCGCGGACCGGCCGAACCGCCGATCCGGCCAGGCCGACCCCCGACTTCCGAAACTTTCGGGCTATGCTGCCCGCGGGCGCGTGACTGTGAGGAGATGGGCATGGCGGAGGACCGGGCGACGCTGTCGGAGATCGCGACGGCCGCGGGGGTGTCCGTCCCCACCGTCTCGAAGGTGCTCAACGGTAGACCCGACGTCGCCCCGGCGACCCGGCGTCGCATCCAGGACCTGCTCGACAGGCGGTCGTACACCGCCCGCCGGGCGCCCTCGATGCCCGGTGCCGCCGGCCTCATCGACCTGGTCTTCCGGGATCTCGGCAGCCCCTGGGCGATGCAGATCCTCGACGGCGTCGAGGAGTTGGCCTACCGGGCCGGCGTCGGGGTGGTGGTCTCCGCCGTGCACGGCCGCAGCCGCAGCCGCCCCGACCGGCGGTGGATCGAACAGCTCTCCAAGCGCCGCTGCGACGGGGTGCTGCTCGTGCTCTCCGACCTGTCCCCCAGCCAGCAGGGTCAGCTCAACGAGCTCGGCATCCCGGTGGTCATCATCGACCCGGCCGGCCAACCCGGCGCCGGCATCCCCTCGGTGGGCGCGACCAACTGGTCCGGGGGCGTGGCCGCCGCCGAACACCTGCTCGACCTGGGCCACCACCGGATCGCCGTGATCGGCGGGCCACCGACCGTGCCGTGCAGCCGCGCCCGGGTCGACGGGTACCGGGCCGCGATGAACGCCGCCAACCGCAAGATCCCCGCCGGGTACGTCCGGCACGGCGACTTCACCTCCCCGTCGGGCTATCGGGAGATGAACGCCCTGCTTGACCTCGCCCAACCGCCCAGCGCCGTGTTCGCCTGCGCCGACGAGATGGCGTTGGGCGCCTACGAGGCGCTCTACGAGCGCGGCGCCCGGGTTCCCGACGACATCAGCATCGTCGGCTTCGACGACCTCGACTCCGCCCGCTGGGCCGCCCCGCCGCTGACCACCGTCCGCCAGCCGCTGGCCGAGATGGCCGGCATGGCGACCCGGATGCTGTTGTCGCTGATCGCCGGGGAGGGGCTGGACAGCCATCGGATCGAGCTGGCCACCCCGCTGATCGTCCGGCACAGCACCCGACGCCTGCCCTGATCCCACCCGCGCCGAAACCGCAACGCCACGACCACGTCGAAAGCGCAACGCCACGCCTGGAACGCCGACGGTCAGCCGGCCGTCGCCGCCGCGGCCCGACCGGCGGTACGGCCGGAGAAGAGACAGCCGCCGAGGAAGGTGCCCTCCAGCGCGCTGTAGCCGTGCATGCCCCCGCCACCGAAGCCGGCGACCTCGCCTGCGGCGTACACCCCGCCCAGCGGTTCCCCGTCCGGGCGCAGCACCCGGGCGGACAGGTCGGTGTGCAGCCCGCCGAGACTCTTGCGGGTGAGCACGTGCAGCTGGACCGCGATCAGCGGGCCGGCCGCCGGGTCGAGCAGCCGGTGCGGGGCAGCCACCCGGATCAGCCGGTCACCCCGGTAGCGACGGGCCCCCCGAATCGCGGTGAGCTGGGCGTCCTTGCCGAACGGGTGGGCGACCTCGCGGTCGCGCGCCTCGACCAGGGCGGTCAGCGCGGTGGTGTCGAGTTGCGGTCCGCCGGTCTCGGCGGCCAGCTTGTTCATCCCGGCCACCAGCTCCGGCAGGGTGTCGGCGACGACGAAGTCGGCCCCGTGCCGCTTGAACGCCTCCACCGGCCCGGGTGCGCCCGGCCGGACCCGTTGCAGCACCTGCCGTACGCTGCGGTTGGTCAGGTCCGGGTTCTGCTCGGAGCCCGACAGCGCGAACTCCTTCTCGATGATCTTCTGGGTGAGCAGGAACCAGCTGTAGTCGTGGCCGGTGGCGCGCAGGTGCCGCAGGGTGGCCAGGGTGTCGAAGCCGGGGAACAACGGCGCCGGCAGCCGGGCCCCGGTGGCGTCGAGCCACAGTGAGGACGGGCCGGGCAGGATCCGGATGCCGTGTTCGGGCCAGACCGGGTCCCAGTTGCGCAGCCCCTCGGTGTAGTGCCACATCCGGTCCGGATTGATCACCTGCCCACCGGCGGTCTCGGTGATGGCGAGCATCCGCCCGTCGACGTGGGCGGGGACCCCGGCGACCATCCGGGTCGGCGGGGTGCCGAGCCGGGCCGGCCAGGCCTGCCGGACCAGGTCGTGGTTGCCGCCGATGCCACCCGAGGTGATGATCACCGCCTGCGCGCCGTGGCTGAAGTCGCCGACGACCTCCCGGGAGCTGCTGCGCCCGCGCGGCGCGTCGTCGGGGGCGAGGACCGCGCCGCGTACCCCGGTGACCACGCCGCCGGTGGTGACGAGTTCGTCGACCCGGTGCCGGAACGCCAGCGTCACCCGGCCCTGCGCGACGGCGTCGTGGACCCGCCGGGCGAACGGCTCGACCACGCCGGGGCCGGTGCCCCAGGTGACATGGAACCGGGGTACCGAGTTGCCGTGCCCGTGGGCCGCTCCCCCGCCCCGCTCCGCCCAGCTCACCACCGGGAAGACCCGGTGACCCATCGACCGCAGCCAGGCCCGCTTCTCCCCGGCGGCGAAGTGCACGTACGCCTGCGCCCAGCGGCGCGGCCAGTGGTCCTCCGGCCGGTCGAACGCGGCGCTGCCGGTCCAGTCCTGCCAGGCCAGCTCGACCGAGTCACGGATGCCCATCCGCCGCTGCTCGGGCGAGTCGACGAAGAAGAGCCCGCCGAACGACCAGAAGGCCTGCCCACCGAGGTTGTCCGCCGATTCCTGGTCGAGCAGCAGCACCCGACGGCCCGCGTCGGCGGCCTCGACGGTGGCGACCAGGCCGGCCAGGCCGGCACCGATCACGATGACATCCGTGTCCATCCGCCGACCCTACGTACGAGGGTGCCAAAATTATCAGTGCCGGGGCGCAGAATCCGCCTCCGTAGTTGTCACCTGGATGACAAAGGGAGGCCGTCCGTGTCGGATGCCCTGCTCGACATCGCGCCCGGCCTCGCCGGTCTCGCACCTGCAGTCGGCGACCACCTGCGGGGGCTGCGCGGGCTACTGCACGAGCGGATCCTCGGCACCGTCCGGGCCGCGATGGCTGCCCAGGGCCGGTCGCTGACCGGTGGACAGGGGCAGGGGCTGGCCCTGGGGGTGCAGACCGCCGTCGACACCTTCGTCGACGCGGTCGCCGACCCCGGCCGGGAGCTGACCGGCACCCGGGAGGTGTTCCACGCCCTGGGCCGCACCGAGTACCGCGAGGGCCACCGGGTGGACGCGCTACGCACCGTGCTGACCCTCGGGGCCCGCGACATCTGGGCCTTCCTGGTGGAACACGCCACCGCAGCGACCCGGGTCGCCACCCGGCAGGCCGGGCCCGCCACCGCGCCGACCGGCGGGGGCACCGGCCCGGCACCCGCCGACCTGTACGTGATCGCCGGGGCGCTGTTCGGCTACGCCGACGCGCTGGCCGGTGCCGCCGCCGAGGGGTTCCTCGACGAGCAGCGGGACACCGCCCAGGACTGGGCCACCATCCGACGTCGCCTGGTCACCCTGCTCGTGCAGCCCGATCCGCCGACCGAGGCGGTGCTGCACGCCGCCGCCGACGCGGCCCGCTGGCCGTTGCCGGCGACCGTGGCGGTGCTCAGCGTGGACGGCACCGACGCCGAGCACCTGGCCCGGGGCATCGGTGCGGGCGCGGTGGCCGCCGTCATCGGCGACGCCGTCCGGGTGGTGCTGCCCGATCCCGGTACCCCGAGTCGGCTCGACCGGGCCCGGCAGGCGCTGGCCGGGCGGCGGGCGGTGCTCGGGCCGGCGGTGCCGCGGCACCGGGCGCGGTTGTCGTACCGGCTGTCCCGCCGGGCGTTGACCCTGCACCAGCAGGGCGCGCTCGGCCCGGAGCCGGTGGTGTCCTGCGACGACCAGCTGCTCACCCTGCTCACCGCGTGGGAGCCGGGCCTGGCCGGACACCTCGCCGACCTCGTGCTGGCCCCGCTGGCCGGGCTCCGACCGTCCACCCGGCAGGCCCTGGCGGAGACCCTGCACGGCTGGTTGCGCCGGCAGGGGCAGGTGGTCGCGGTCGCCGAGGACCTGCACACCCACCCGCAGACGGTCCGTTACCGGATGCGGCAGCTGCGCACCCTGTTCGGTCCGGCCCTGGACGACCCGGACGCCCGCCTCCTGCTGACCCTCGCCCTGCACCAACGACCGACCGGCGAGGCAGATCATTCCACCGCCGGTTGAACCATGTGATCACGAAATACGAACCACTGTGTGTGCGTACCACCCGTTCCGCCGTGCTGCTGGGGTTGCTCCTCGCGCTGCTGTCCGTACCGCTGACCCCGGCGACGCCGGCCGCCGCCCACGCCGCGCTGGTCGCCACCAGCCCGGTCCGGGACGCGGTGATCGGTGCCCCACCCGGCGAGGTGGTGCTGGTCTTCAGCGAGGCGGTCTCCCCGGTCGTCGGCCGGGTGCAGGTGCTCGGCCCGGACGGGCGACGGGTCACCGCCGGGGATCCGGTCGCGCAGGGAGCCACGCTGCGGATCCCGGTGCGGGTGCCGGACCGGCCGCTCGGCACCTACCTGGTCAGCTACCGGGTGATCTCGGCCGACAGCCACCCGGTCGCCGGCAGCTTCGCCTACTCCGCCGGTGCGCCGTCGGCGACTCCCCCGGAGCCGGTGGCCGTGGACGAGCGGCCCGCCGGCGCGTGGACGCCCGCCGCCCGGTTCGTCGGCTACCTGGGCCTGGTGCTGGCGGTCGGCCCGACGCTGCTCGGTGCCGCACGCTGGCCCCGCCGTCGTCGCCGGCGCGCGGTGACCACCACCGGGTACGTCGGCCTGGCCCTGGTGGCCGTGGGCACCGCCGGGTCCTGGGTGGCGCAGGCCGCGGACATGGTCGGGGTGCCGGTCGGCGGCCTGTCCCGCGGCGACCTCACGGCGGTGGCGGGCAGCGACATCGGGCCGGTGCTGGGTGCCCGGCTGGCGCTGACCGGCCTCGCCGCCGTGCTGCTGCCGGCGGTGGCCGGCGGGCGGGCCGGTCGCGGCCGGCGGGCGGTGCTGGCGGTGGTGGGCCTGGTCGGGCTGGTCACCTGGCCGCTGGCCGGGCACCCGGTGGCCTCACCACTGCCGCCGGTGAGCATCCTGGCCGACGTGGTGCACCTGGCCGGGATGAGCGTGTGGTTGGGCGGGCTGTTCACCCTGGCGGTGTTCCTGCTGCCCGGCACCCACCGGCGGGTGCTGGCCCGGGTCCTGCCGGCCTGGTCGCGGTGGGCGACCATCGCGGTCGGGTGGCTGGTCGCCTCGGGCGTGGGGCAGGCCGCGATCGAACTCGGCCGGCCCGCGGCGCTGTTCGGCACCGGCTACGGGCGGCTGCTCTGCGCCAAGGCGGCGCTGCTCGCCGCCGTGCTCGGCGTCGCGGCCGGGCAGCGGCGGATGGTGCGCGGCGGTCGGGCCGCCGACCGACCCCGCCGGGTGGCGCGGGCCGCCGGGGTGGAACTCGCCGTCACGGCGGTGGTGCTGGCACTGACCGCCGTGCTGGTGCAGACCCCGCCCGGCCGGACCGCCGACACCCAGGCCGCCCGCGCCAGCCGCGAGGGCGTCGCCCAGACCCTCACCAGCGGTCACTACACCCTCCAGTTCGACATCTATCCGGTACGGGTGGGCGTGCCGAACTCGTTGCACGCCTACGTCTACACCCCGCAGGGGCAGCCGCTGCCGGTGGTCCAGTGGACGGTCAGCCTCGCCCTGCCGTCGGCCGGGATCGAACCGATGGCCGTACCGGTGGAGAGCCCGGAGCCGCACCACGGCAGTGCCGAGATCAGCCTGCCGGCGCGCGGTGAGTGGACGATCCGGTTCACCGTCCGGACCAGCGACATCGACCAGGCCACCGTCACCGCCACCGTCCCGGTCGGCTGACCTGGCCGGGGTACGGGGTGGGCGGCCCACCGGCCGTTACCGGTCGACGGGCCGATCGGCTAGCCTGCATCGACCCGGGTGACCCCGGCGGAGGGAGGACACCATGGCCGAGCAGACGTCCCGACAGGTCGTGCAGGAGTGGGACGCCGCCGACCCGATCGCCGGATTACGCGACCGGTTCGTGGTGGACGACCTGCTCTACCTCGACGGCAACTCGCTGGGCCGGCTGCCGGCCGCCACCGCCGACCACCTGGCCGGCCTGGTGCGTGGCGGCTGGGGCACCGAACTGGTGCGGAGCTGGCCGACCTGGATCGAGTGGCCGCGCCGCATCGGCGACCGGATCGCCAGCCACGCGCTGGGCGCCCGGGAGGGTGAGGTGATCGTCTCCGACTCCACCTCGGTCAACCTCTACAAGCTGGCCGCCGCCGCCCTCGACGCCCGGCCCGGCCGGCGGACGATCCTGGCCGACGCCGAGGAGTTCCCCACCGACCGGTACCTGCTGGAGGGGTTGGCCGCCCAGCGCGGGCACACCCTGCGGCTACTCCCCTCCGACCTGGACGAGGGGCTGGACCAGGACACCCTGACGGCGGCGCTGACCGAGGACGTGGCGCTTGTGGTGCTGTCGGCGGTGTCGTACCGCTGCGGGGCGCTGCTGGACGTGGCGGCGGTGACGGCCGCCGCCCGCCGGGTCGGCGCGTTGGTGCTGTGGGACCTCTCGCACGCGGTCGGCTCGGTGCCGCTGGACCTGACCGCCGCCGGTGCCGACCTCGCGGTCGGCTGCACCTACAAGTACCTCAACGGCGGCCCCGGCGCACCGGCCTTCCTCTACGTCCGGCGGGAGTTGCAGGAGTCGCTGCGGCAGCCGATCTGGGGCTGGTTCGGCCAGCGCGAGCAGTTCCGGATGGGTGCCGGCTACGATCCCGCGCCCGGCCCGGAACGGTTCCTGGTGGGCACCCCGCCGGTGCTCGGGATGGCCGCCCTCGACCCGGCCCTGGATGTGCTGGCCGACGCCGGGATGGACCGGGTCCGGGAGAAGTCGGTACGGCTCGGTGAGCTGATCATCGAGCTGGCCGACGCCTGGCTCGTCCCGCACGGCTTCCGGCTCGCCTCCCCCCGGGATCCGCGCCGACGCGGCGGGCACGTGTCGCTGCACCACCCGGAGGCGCTGCGGATCTCCCGCGCCCTGGTCGACGCCGGGGTGGTCGGCGACTACCGGGTGCCCGACCGGCTGCGGCTCGGCCCGGCGGCGCTCTACACCCGCCACGTCGACGTGTGGGACGCGATGGACCGGCTGCGGGACGTCGCCGAGCGGCGGGCCTGGGCCGAGCTGCCGGCGGAGCCGTCCCGGGTCACCTGAGCCACGGCGGGTAGATCCCGGATTCCCCCGCGTCGCCGCCGACTTCGTACCAGCATGTCGGGTGGAGGCGGGGGGTGCCGTGGAGGTCCTGGTCCTGATCGTGGTGCTGGCCGCCACCGTGCTGGTCGGCACCACCATCGGCGGCCGGTACCGGGTGGCCCCGCCGGTGCTGCTGATCACCATGGGTGGGCTGCTGGCGCTGCTGCCGCCGCTGTCGGAGGTGGTGCTGGCACCCGAGGTGGTGCTGCTGCTCTTCCTGCCGGCAGTGCTCTACCGGGAGAGCCTGGTGATCAGCCTGCGGGAGATCCGGTCGAACCTGCTGGTGATCGCCTCGCTGGCGGTGGCGCTGGTGGTGGTGACCATGGTGGCGGTGGCGCTGGTCGCCAAGGCGCTGGGGATGAGCCCGCAGGCCGCCTGGGTGCTGGGCGCGGTGCTCGCCCCCACCGATGCGGCGGCGGTCGCCGGCCTGGCGAAGCGGATGCCCCGCCGGATCCTGACCACGTTACGGGCGGAGAGCCTGGTCAACGACGGCACCGCGCTGGTGCTGTTCTCGGTGACGGTCGGGCTGATCGTCGGCGGCACCGCGCCGGGGGTGCTCGGGTTCCTGGGCCGGTTCGTCGGCTCAGCCGGTGGTGGGATCGCCGCCGGGTTGGCCGTCGGCCTGGTGGTGGTGCTGATCCGCCGCCGGCTGGACGACCCGCTGCGGGAGGGCGCGTTGAGCGTGCTCACCCCGTTCGCCGCGTTCCTGGCCGCCGAGGTGGTGCACGCCAGTGGGGTGCTCGCCGTCGTGGTCGCCGGGCTGCTGCTGTCGTACGCCGGGCCGAGGGTGATCCGGGCCCGGTCCCGGGTGCTGGCGTACGCCTTCTGGGACCTGTCCACATTCCTGATCAACGGCGCGCTCTTCGTGTTGCTGGGGATGCAGATCCCCCGGGCGGTGAACCACGTGACCAGCACCTCGCTGGTGCGGTCCGTGGCCATCGCCGCCTCGGTGACCCTGATGGTGGTGGTCGTCCGGCTGACGTGGCTGCAACTGTTCTCGTACGGCCTGCCGGTGGTGGGCCGGGGGGCCGAGGTGAGCCGGCGGGTCCGGGTGGCGGCCGGGTGGGCGGGTTTCCGGGGTGCGGTGTCGCTGGCCGCCGCCCTCGCGGTGCCGGTCACCACGGCCACCACCCACGCGCCGGTGCCGGAACGCGATCTGATCATCTTCTGCACCGCCGTGGCGATCGTGTCGATCATGCTGGTGCAGGGCACCACCCTGCCTGTGGTGGCCCGCTGGGCCGGCCTGCGCGGCGACGAGGCACGCGGCGACGAGGTCCGGCACGCCCACCGCCGGGCCACCGAGGCGGCGTTGACCGCGCTGCCCCACGTCGCCGCCGACCTCGAGGTCGATCCGGAGATGGTGGACCGGTTGCGCGCCGACTACCAACGGCACCTGGACCTGGTGACGGCGGCCGGCGGCGGGCAGGAGGCCGACCGGGCACAGGAGTTGGACGCCCAACTGCGGCTGGGGGTGCTGGAACACAAGCGGCGCGAGGTCACCCGGCTGCGCGACGACAACGAGATCGACGACACCGTGCTCCGGGAGGTGCAGGCGACCCTGGACATCGAGGAGATCCGCCTGCTCGGCCCCCAGACCGAGGACTGACCGCCACGTCGACAGACCCAGAGGATGGACGCGGAGGGTAGGCACCCGGACACTTCCTGCGCTCGACGCTGGGTGTACCGTCCGAACTGGCAGCCACCGGGCGAGGCTGGCGGCTGCTCGTTGCGTTGGCGGGAGAGGCCATGGCCATACCGACGGTGGGTGAGCGGCTCGCGGGAATCCGGCGTGAGTCGAGGCTGACCCAGGAGCAGCTTGCCGAGCGGTCGGGCGTCAGCGTCGAGGTGATCCGGAAGCTGGAGCAGGGCAGCCGCGGTGCGGCCCGACTCGACACGCTGCATGCCCTCGCCCGCGCCCTGGAGGTGTCGACGTCCGCGCTGCTGGGTGACGCGTCACAGGCCGCCGCGCAGGGCGAGCCGGGTCACCGGCAGTTGTCGTTGGCGGAGATCCGCCGCGTGGTGGCCCCGGTGCGTGGGATCGACGGCACTCCCCTCGTGCTACCGATGGACGAGCCGCCCGACCTCGACACGCTGCGCCGGAACCTGCACGCCGCCGATCGGGTATACAACGCCGGTGACTATGCGGTCGCGCTGCGGGTGGTGCCGCCGTTGCTGGTGAACGTGCACGCCGCCGTCGGTCTTGCGGGCAGCGAGCGGCAGGATGCCGCGTATGACCTGCTGGCCCGCACCCAGCACGTGGCGGGTGGTCTCCTGATCCAACTGCGGGCCGACGACCTGGCGCAGACGGCGTTGTCGGGAGCGCTCGACGCCGCCCGGCGGTCCGGGGACCGGGTGGTGGCTGCCACAGTCATCCGGACGATGTGCTGGCTGCTGATGCGCCAGGGACGTATCGGTGAGTCGGCCGAGTTGGCAGTGGCGACCGCCGACGAGGTGGAGCCGCGACTGTCCCGGGCAACCCCGGCCGAGCTGGCCGGCTGGGGGTGGCTGCTGCTGAGTGCCGCCGCCGCGCAGGCGAGGGACAACCGACCGGACGAGGCGGCGGACCTGATCGGCGTCGCCGCTGCCGCCGCGGCACGGATCGGCGAGCGGGTGCCGGCGTCGGATCACCTGATGCTGGTGGGCGGCTTCGACACCGCCAAGGTGCAGATGCAGCGGGCGGAGGCCGCGGCCGTGGCGGGGGACGCGGGCCGGGTGCTGGAACTGTCGGCCCTGGTGCCGCCCGTGCCCACCATCAGCACCTCGGCCTGGCGGCGGCATCGACTCGATCTGGCCTGGGCCTATGCGCAGTTGCGGCGGTATGGAAAGGCGACGGCGGTGCTGTCGCAGTTGCGGGACACCGCGCCCACCTGGCTGCGGCAGCAGCGGTACGCGGGGGACATCGTGGACACCATCGTCGCGGGTCGCCGTCGCGCGATGACTGACGAGTTGGCGGAGCTGACCAAGCTGATGGACGGCGCACGCTGACTGGTACGGCGCGTCCGAGGTGGCGAGAAGCGATCTACGAATCGCACCATTCGCACCTGTGAAACTACCCTGAGTCACTACAGCCTGTGTTTCGGTCACCTGCTCGTTGAAGTGGGTGACCGACGCAGGACGCGGCGTGATGTCATTCCAGGAGCGTGCCGCCGCGCCCCTATCGATGGAGGCAGCATGCGGGATCAGGGCGACAAGCCGGTGGCGAGCCGGGGTGAGCAGATCCAGGCGGCGGAACATGAGGAAGCAAAGCAGCGGCTTCTCGCGCAGGCCGAGGCCGAACGGATACCGGCCGAGGAGACCACCCGGGCGGTGCCCGACCGGCGGTGGCGTCGTGGACAGTAGCGAGGTGTTGCCGGTGGGTCGGCGGGTGGCGTACTGGCGGGGGCGGCGCAACCTGTCGCAGCAGGTGTTCGCCGACCGGCTGGGCAAGTCGAAGAGCTGGGTGGACAAGGTGGAGCGGGGTGTCCGCACACTGGACAAGATGTCGACGCTCCAGGAGATCGCCGCCGTGCTGCGGATCGATCCGGCGGTGCTGCTCGGTCGGGACGTACAGCCGGCCGAGGTGACCGGGCGGGCCGCGGACGTCGCGCGGATCCGGGTGGCCCTGTCCCGGTACGACGTTCCGCTGGCCCGACCGGCGGGCGGGCGGCCGGTGCCGCCCGTCGGCCAGGTGGCGCGGCAGGTCGCACACGCCTGGACGACCTTCCAGCATGCCCGGTACCCCGAGCTGGCAGCTCTGCTGCCTGGGCTGCTGGCCGACGTCGAGCGCAGCCACGCGGCGGATCCGGCGGGTCGGGCGGCACTTGTGGAGACGTACCGGATCACCGCATCGCTGCTGGTCAAACTGGCCGTACCGGACCTGGCCTGGCTGGCGGTGGACCGGGCGATGAGCGCCGCCGCCGGTGACCCGGCCCTGGTCGCCGCCGCAGCGGTGCAGCTCGGCCAGGTGCTGCGCGCGTCCGGCCAGGCCCGGGTGGCGAAGTCGGCGATGCTGGCTGCCGCGTACCGGATCGCCCCGCCGGAGATCGAAGGCGGCGCACCCGCGGAGCTGTCCCTGTGCGGGACGCTGCTCCTCCAGGCGGCCATGGCTGCCGCCAGCCACGGGGACGGCGCGGCGGTGGTCGACCTGCTCGACGAGGCCGCCACCCTGGCCGCCCCCGTCGGCGACGGGCAGGACCACCACCGGACCGGCTTCGGGCCGACCGCCGTGGCGGTGGCGCGAGCCGCCGCCGCTGTCGAACTGGGCGACACCCACGGCGCGGTGACCCGGCACGAGGAGGTCACCCGGCGCGACGGCTGGCGGTGGCTACCCGTCGAGCACCGGGCCGCGCACCTGGTCGACGCGGCCCGCGCCTACCTCCAGGGTGCGGACCCGGTCAGCGCAGGCCGGGTCCTGGTCGACGCGGACCGGATCGCCCCCGCCGAGATCCGCCACCGGCCGGCGGGCCGGGACGTGCTCGCCCGGGTCGCCCGGGAGCCCGCCGCCCCGGCGAGCCTCGTCCGCCTCGCCGCCGCCCTCGGCGCGGGCTGAGGAAGACCTCCCAGCAGGAGCGTGCAGGCCCTGGACGGCATCTCTCCCCCGACCCCGAACGCATTGACAGTCGTGCGTGGGCGGGGTTACGGTGCGCCAGGAAAGCGCTTTCACGCACCGTTGCCCACCTCCACCCCGTCCCCGGAGGTTCATCCGCCATGCGCAGAAGCCGCCGCCTGCTCGCCGCCGCCGTCGCGGCGCTCACCACCACGCTGCTGGCCCTCACCCCGCTCGGCGGGGCACAGGTCGCCCACGCCGCCACCCTGTTCAGCGACGACTTCTCCGGCGGCGACCTCGCCGGCTGGTCGCGGTCCGGCGGCACCTGGTCGGTGGTCTCCGACGACAGCCCGGCGTTGCAGCAGGCCAGGGACGGCACCGACGCCCGACTCTTCGCCGGCGACGCGTCCTGGGCCGACCAGGCCGTCCAGGCCCGGGTGAAGCCGCTGACGCTGCCCGGCAACGGCCTGGTCGCGCTGCTCGCCAGGGCCAGTGGCGCGACGAGCTACTACCGGCTCGCCGTGCTCCCCGGCGACCAGGTCCGGCTGGAAGCGGTACGCAGCGGCCGGGTCACCCCGCTGGGCACGGTGTCCCACCCGGTGACGGTGGGGAGCTGGCACACCCTGCGGATCGAGGTGGCCGGCACGGTGGTACGCGGCTGGGTCGACGGCGTCCCGGTCGGCACCGGCACCGGCACGCTGACCGCGACCGGCCGGATCGGCGTACAGACCGCGTACGCCACCGCCCGGTTCGACGACGTGGTGGTGACCCGGGGCGACACCGCCCCGACCAGCGCGCCGCCGACCCCCACCGCCACCCCGACCGTCGCCTCGCCGAGCCCGACGGCCTCGCCGACGGACACCGCGCCGCCCAGCAGCCCGCCACCGACCAGCCCGACGCCCACGCCGACCGGCACCGCGCCGGGCGACGGGTCCTCGGTGGTCGCCCCGGACGGCAGCGGGGACTTCACCAGCGTGCAGGCGGCGGTGGACGCGGTGCCGACGGGCAACACCCGCCGACACACCATCACCATCGAGCCGGGCACCTACCGCGAGGTGGTGTCGGTCCCGGCCGACAAGCCGTACGTGTCGTTCGTCGGGTCGACAGGTGACGCCCGCGACGTGGTCATCGTCTACGACAACGCCTCGGGCACCCCGAAGCCGGGCGGCGGCACCTACGGCACCTCGGGCAGCGCCACGGTGACCGTCGACGGCAACGACTTCACCGCCCGGCACCTGACCTTCGCCAACGACTTCGACGAGGCGGCGCACGACTACAGCGCCGAGCAGGCGGTGGCCGTGCTCACCCGGGCCGACCGGCTGGTCTTCGACGACGTGCGGTTCCTCGGCAACCAGGACACGCTCTACCACAACAGCGCCAGCGTCGACGCAGTCGGCCGGGCGTACTTCCGCGACTGCTACGTCGAGGGCGACGTCGACTTCGTCTTCGGCCGGGGCACCGGGGTCTTCGACCGCTGCGAGATCCGGTCGCTCGACCGGGGTTCGACGAGTAACAACGGGTACGTCACCGCCCCGTCCACCATGATCGGCAACCCGTACGGCCTGCTCTTCACCGGTTGCACGCTGACCACCGACTCGGCGGCGGCGCAGAGCGTGCACCTGGGTCGGCCGTGGCACCCGAGCGGGAACGTCGACGCGATCGGGCAGGCGGTGTTCCGCGACAGCGTTCTCGGCGCGCACGTGAAGGACTCCCCGTGGAGCGACATGTCCGGCTTCTCGTGGCGTGACGCCCGGTTCTTCGAGTACCGCAACAGCGGCCCCGGGTCGACGGTCACCACCGACCGGCCACAGTTGACCGACGCGCAGGCCTCGACCTACACCCCGCAGCGGTACCTGGCCGGCACGGACGGCTGGAACCCGGTCCCCTGACCGGCAGTCAGGCATTTACTTTTAACAAAGTTAACTGATAACCTCCCGCCATCGACGAGGAGGTATGTCATGCGACTTCGACCTGCGACGACGGCCGTGCTGGCCGGTGCGGTACTGCTCGCCGCCGCACTGCCCGTCACGAACGGTTTCGCCGCGCCGACCACCACCACGGGTAACGCCGGCGCCCTGGTGGCCTGCTCCGCACCGGCCTGGGCCGAGGGCGTCAGCTACCCGGCCGGCACCCGGGTCAGCTATCTCGGCCGTCTCTACGAGTCGCTGGTCACCCACACCCCGCCGGCCGGCGCCGGCTGGAACCCGGCCGCCGTCCCCGCGCTCTGGCGTGACCTGGGCGCCTGCACCGGCACCCCCTCCCCCACCCCGTCACCCACCGTCGTCCCCACCCCGTCGCCGACCCCCACCGCCACGCCCACCCGCCCGCCGACCCCGACATCCACACCCACCGCCACCCCCGGCACGACGACACCGCCGCCCGACGGCACGGGCTGCGCGCTGAAGCCCCGGCCGACCGGCAAGGTGCTCCAGGGCTACTGGGAGAACTGGGACGGCGCGGCGAACGGCGTCCACCCGCCGCTGGGCTGGATCCCCCTCACCGACGCGCGGATCACCGGACACGGCTACAACGTGGTCACCGCCGCCTTCCCGGTGATCCGCGCCGACGGCACGGTGCTGTGGGAGGACGGCATGGACGCCACCGTCAGGGTGCCCACCCCCACCGAGATGTGCCAGGCCAAGGCCGCCGGTCTGACCGTCCTGCTGTCGATCGGCGGGGCCACCGCCGGCATCGACCTCGGCTCGGCGGCCGTCGCCGACCGGTTCGTCGCCACCGTGGTGCCGATCCTCAAGCGGTACCACTTCGACGGCATCGACATCGACATCGAGACCGGGCTGACCGGCAGCGGGGACATCACCCGGCTGTCCACCTCGCAGGCGAACCTGGTCCGCATCATCGACGGCGTGCTGGCCCAGATGCCGGCCGGCTTCGGCCTGACCATGGCCCCGGAGACCGCGTACGTAACCGGCGGCAGCGTCACCTACGGCTCCATCTGGGGCGTGTACCTGCCGGTCATCAAGCGGTACGTCGACAACGGACGGCTCTGGTGGCTCAACATGCAGTACTACAACGGCAGCATGTACGGCTGCGCCGGTGACTCGTACCCCGCCGGGACGGTGGCCGGCTTCACCGCGCAGACCGACTGCCTCAACGCCGGCCTGGTCGTCCAGGGCGTCACCATCCGGGTCCCGTACGACAAGCAGGTGCCCGGCCTGCCCGCGCAGCCCGGTGCCGGCGGCGGCTACCTGGCACCGGCCTCGGTGGCCCAGGCGTGGAACACCTACCGGGGTGGCCTGAAGGGGCTGATGACCTGGTCGGTGAACTGGGACGGGTCCAAGGGCTGGACGTTCGGCGACAACGTCCGCACCCTCCAGGGACGCTGAGCCCCGCCTCAGGGACACCGGCCGACCGCGCCGCCCCTACCAGGTGGCCCCGACCACGCCGACCGGAACCGGTGGACCGGTCCCGGTCGGCGGGCGGGGCGGCCGGGCTCCCGACGGTGCGGGCGGGGGCACGGCCGACAGGTGACTCAGAGTCGGGCGCCCACGTCGGCACCGTTGGCCGGGCGCAGGAAGTTAGACGGCGGGATGGACCCGTCGGCCGCCCGGGGACCGGTGATGGTCGACGGGTCGGTGCCGGCCAGCGGCCAGCTGCCGCCGAGGTTCCAGGAGTTGTCGGCCCCGGTCGAGGAGCCGAGCGACACGTCAGGGGTGTTGCCGACCGCCAGGTTGCGGCGGAGCTGGGAGGTCGAACGGGACACGTCGAAGCCGGCTTTGCCGTTGCGCCACGCGGTGTTGCGCTCGAAGACCAGCGTGCCGGGGTTGCCGTTGTCGATGAATCCGCCGGCCGAGTTGCCCCAGGCCATGCTGTTGCGGGTGACATGGTCGACGGCCGGACGCGGGTCGTTGCCGCCACCGTGCTTGAAGCCGTTGCCGTCCCCGGCGTAGTCGGGCAGGTTCCAGTAGTTGTAGCCGTTGTCGTAGGCGGCACTGTCCTCGATCAGGATCGGCGACAGGAAAAGCCAGGCGTCGAACCCGTCGTCGGAGTTGCGCCAGAGCCGCGCGCCGCGCACCACGTTGCCGGTGCCGGAGCCCTCCTTGATGGCCAGCCCGTCGGCGCTCTCGCCGTTCTTGCGGGGGTCGCGGTTGCCGTAGCTGTCCAGGTCGATGATCTGGTTGTCGCTGGACGCGCCCTGCAGGTGCAGCCCGGACTCGTAGTTGTCCCTGGTGATCAGGCGCTCGTAGCTGCCGTGGTTGGTGTCGACGCCGAAGATCCCGTACGGACCGTGGACGATCTCCAGGCCGACGAACCGCCACCAGTCGCCCTCGACGTGCAGCGCACCCCGGTCGGCCCGGGGGATGCTGGAACCCACCGCGCCCGGGGTGTACGGCATGTTCTCGCCGTCGATCACCACCTTCTCCCCCTGGTAGCCGGTGAGGGTGATCGGTTGGCCCGGGGTGCCGTCCTTGAGGATCTTGATGGTGCTGGTCGGCGCGTAGGTGCCGCCGCGTACCGCGATGGTGGTGCCGGGCTCGGCCAGGTCGTGCGCGCGCTGGATGGTGCGTAGCGGCCGGGCCGGCGTGCCGGGGTTGGCGTCGTCGCCGTCGGTGGCGACCACCAGTACGACGGCCCCGGCCGGCGGCGTGGTGGCCGGCGGGGTCACGGGCGGGGTGGTGGCCGGCGGGGTGGGGCTCGGTGGCGGGGTGTGGGTGGGGGCCGGCGGGATGTCGGCGTTCCTGACCAGGACGTCGTCGAAGGAGGCCGACGAGTACGCGGTCTGCAACCCGATCCGGCCGGCCCCGATCAGCGAGCTGGCGACCTCGCCGACGAAGACCCCGTCGACGCGGCCCCGCACGGTGCCGCCGGTGACCTCGACGGCGAGGGTGTGCCAGGTGCCGGTGGCCACGGGGTGGGAGATGCCGGCCAGCACGGTGACCGCGCCGCCGTTCACCGCCTGCAACTGCACCTGGTCGCCGGGCAGCAGCGCCAACCGGTAGTAGCGCGTCGACCCGGCCGCGCGGGCCAGCAGGCCGACCTGGCCGCCGGGGCCGAGGCTGAGCGGTTTCACCCTGGCCTGGACGAGGTAGTCGGTCCAGCCGGTGCTGCCGGTGAAGAGCCGGGCGTTCTCGCTGCCGACGTTCGACTGCCGGACGGCCGGGGACCCGTCGGTGACGACTCCCCAGGTGCCGCCCGACTTCGACCAGCCGGCGGTGTCCCCGTCGGTGAAGTCGTCGCTGAACAGGGTGGCGGCGGAGGCGGTGGCGACCGGTCCGACCAGGAGGGCGGTCACGGGAACGAGCACCGCGGCGAACAGCAGGGCCAGCCGACGCTGGCGGGACGGTCGCATGAGGCTGTACCTCCGACGGTGGGCGGTGGGGGTGGCGGCGGAGAGAAAGCGCTTTCCTGGACGATACGAGCATGCATCGACGTCCGTCAACCTCGTATCCCCGCCGATCCGGCCGTACCCCACCGCCGTCGGCGCCGGACCGGCGCCCCCGGCACCGACGGCGCGACGGCCGACCCCCGGGAAGGGGACCGGCCGCCGCACCCGCCCGACGTCACCGCCAGGTGTCGTTGGCGCTCCAGGCGCCGGTGGACCCGGTGGTGGCGCTGCGGTTGCCACCGGACTCCCAGGTCACCGTCCCGTCGGGGTTCTTCTTCAGGTACTTGTACTCGACAGTGGTGTTCGGCGGCAGGGTGACCGTGGCCCGCCACAGCGGGTAGGCGGCCGAGGAGAGCGCCACGGCGTTGGCCGGGTTCCACGAGCCCAGCGCCGCGATGCTGCCCACCAGGTAGACGTTCTGCCCGTACGAGGTGGTGGCGTTGACGGTGAACGACGCGCCCGCCGCGGTGCCGGCCGGGTCACCCCGGAAGGTGTCGGTGACCGTCGCGGTGCCGCCGGTCGGCGTGGTCAGCGTCCGGTTGCTCCCCGACTCCCAGGTCACCGCGCCGGCCGTGGTCTTCTTGACGAACTTGAACTCCACAGTGGTGGCCGCCGGCAGGTCGACCACCGCCCGGTAGACCCCACCGCCCTGGGCGGTCAGCCTGACCGCGCCGGCCGGGGTCCACGAACCCAGCGCCGGGACGCTGCCCACCACGTAGGCGTCCTGGTCACCGGCGAGGGACGCGGTGACGGTGAAGGTGGTGGCGACCGTACCGGCGGGGGCGGTCGGGGTCGGCGTGGCGGTGGGCGTGGGTGTCGCGGTCGCGGTGGGCGTCGGCGTGCTGCCGCCCTTCGCGTTGACGTGCAGCGCCACCGCGCCGTTGGCGGGGATCTGCACGGTGGCCCGGCCGCCGGTGACGGTCACCGTCGTTGCGGTGCAGCCGGCCGCGCCGCGCGCCCCCGAGATCACGTCGCAGTACGACCCGTCGGCCAGGCCGGTGGTGAAGGTGGCGGTGCTGGCCGAACCGGAGTCGTTGATCCCGATCCAGGCCCGGTCGCCCCGGTGGAAGCCGATGACGTTGCTGTTCACCACGGTGAAGTCGGAGACGGTCCGGACCGACCTCGCGGCGTTCGCCCAGCCGACCATGCCCTTGATCCCGGTGGACCGGGTCAGGCAGTTCCAACTGCTGCCGCAGACGGCGTCGGCGACGAAGCCGTTGCCGTCGGCAGGCGGCGACTGGTTGCGGTTGGACCAGGAGAAGCTGTCGTAGACCGACGGCTTGCCGTGCGGGTAGGCAAGCGCGAAGTAGTTGGCCAGGACGTAGTCGCTGCCGTCGCGGTAGGACAGCACCACCCCGTCGCGCTCCAGGTCGTGGTTGGTGACCATGGCGAACACGTTCGCGCTCGGCGCGTCGAGATTCCAGCTCCCGACGTTGGCCAGGTTGGCGATCGAGCCCTGGAAGGCCGACTTCAGGCCCTTGGCGTACCCGAAGTCGAGCACGTCGCCGTTGCCGATGAAGGCGCGGGCCTTGAGAGCGTCGTTACCGGCGCCGTCGAAGATCTCCTGGGCGACGTACGGACGCTTGTTCTCGGCGGTGGTGTTGCGCAGCTTGCCGAGGATCGCGGCGAAGTCGTCCTTCTTGACGTGCTTGACCGCGTCCACCCGGAAGCCGTCGACGCCGAGGCCGATCAGGTCGTTGAGGAAGCCGGCGATCTTGGTGCGGACGCTGTCCTTCTCGGTGTAGAGGTCGGTCAGGGACAGCAGCTCGCAGCTGGTCACCTGGGCCTCGTTGTTCCAGTCGTTGATCGCGCCGGAGGTCGGGCAGTTGTCACCCGGGCGGTGGAAGTCGCCGGTGCCGTAGGGCACGGCGGGGAAGCTGTAGCCGGGTCCGGAGAAGTCGGTGCCGGCGTAGCCGACTACCGACTCGGGGTTGTTGGCGCCGGCCATGTGGTTGACCACCGCGTCGACGTACACCCGCACGCCGGCGTCGTGGCAGGTGGTGACCATGTCGGCGAACTGCTGGCGGGTGCCGAACCGGCTCTCCAGCCGGTAGGAGACCGGCTGGTACACCTCGTACCACGGGTGTACGCCGTCGGGGCTGGTGGGCAGGCTGACCGACTCCTGCGGCGGGGCGACCTGGACCGCGCCGTAGCCGGCCGGGCCGAGGTGGTCGGTGCAGGCCGAGGCGACGGAACGCCAGTTCCATTCCCAGAGGTTGGCGGTGACCTCGCTGTCGTTGAGGGCGACGGCGGCGGTCGCGGGGGCGGCGGCCGGCAGCGCGCTCAGCGCGGCGAGGGAGGAGGCGGTGACAGCGAGGGCGAGGAGACCCCGTCGCAGACGGGTTCCCCGGGGGACGCGGGGTGTGGACATCAGGAGTGGACCTGCTTCCGGGGGTCGAAGAGGCACTGGTGGGTGTGGACGACTGTCCGGTGGAGAAGACGATGCAGGACGCCTGCAAGATCCTGCAATACCTTGCAGCAAGGTTTCTGCAATCCCTCGGAACCATCCACACCCACCCACTGCCAACCCCGGCTCGACGCGTTGATCAAGAGGTTCACGTCATCCACCGTGATCAACTTGACGTAAACCTCTTGATCAACGGCTCTGTTAGAGGGGGTTCCAGCCGTCGGTGCCGGCCAGGTAGCGCTGCGGGGTGTAGGTGGTGGCCTGGGCGTCGGTGAGCTGGGGGCGGTTGCCGTTCGTGCCGGCGCCGGGGCCGGTGTTGCGGTACTCGCGGAAGCGGGCGTTCTGCCAGACGTTGCCGGACATGTCGATCCAGGGCTGGGCGGTCTTCATGGTCGCGCTGAGCGACGACTCCCGGTAGAGGACCTGGGCGTCGGGCCCCCACGGACGACCGAGCTGGGTGGTGTTGTTCGTCGCTCCGGTGATCGTCGAGCGGTAGATCAGCATCCCGTACGTCTTGCTGGCCGGTGTCCGGGCGGCGGTGATCGGCCCGCCCGTCGACCGCTTCTCGTAGATCGAGGTGCTGTCGATGACGATCGTGCCACCGCCGAAGATGAAGTCGACGGTGCCCTCCACGTAGGAGTTGACCACGTACGCCCGGGTCTTGTCGTTGACCAGGAAGGTGTCCTGGTCACCGAGCAACCGGACGTTGCGCAGCACCGCCCGGTCGGCGTTGAGGTGCAGCGCGACCGCCTGCTGGTCGACCCCGGAGGAGTTCTCCACGAAGTCGTTGGAGATGGTGAGGTTCTCGGCGACGAAGTTCGCGCCGTCGACGAACATGCTGGCGCTGTTGAAGGTGCCGTAGGTCGTCCCGTCCGGCTTCCGGGTGCCGGCGGAGTTGTGGTAGACGAGCACCACGTTCGACGGCGACGAGCCGAGCCCGCGCAGGGTGATGTTGGGCTTGTTCGAGGCCACCCGGACGACCTCGCGGTAGGTGCCGGCCTTGATGGTGATGGTGACCCGGCTCGAACTGTTCGCCGGCACGGCGTCGATGGCGGCCTGGACCGTGCGGTACCTGCCGCTGCCGTCCGCCGCCACCGTCGGCGTCTCCGTCGCCGGGGGCGTGGTCGGCGGCGGGGTGGTCACCGGCGGCGTCGTCGGGGGTGGCGTGGTCGGGGGCGCAGTGGTCACCGGCGGGGTGGTGGGCGGCGCAGCCGTGGTGGGGGTGGTCGATCCGGTGCAGGCGGTGCCGTTGAGCGTGAAGGCGGTGGGGCTGGGGTTGCTGCCGGTCCAGGTGCCGTTGAACCCGACGTCGATGCTGCCGTTGGTGGCGATGGCGGCGTTGTAGTCGAGGTTGGTGGCGACCACGTTGCCGCTGGCCGGGCTCGCGGTGAAGCCCCAGGCGCTGGTGACGGTCTGCCCGGCCGGGAAGGTCCAGCCGAGACGCCAGCCGTCGACGGGGTCGCCCAGATTCTTGATGGTGATGGCGGCGGTGAAGCCGCCGGCCCACTGCGCGCCGACCTGGTAGGTGACCTGACAGCCGGCGGCGGCCTGGGCCGAGACGGCGGTGACGACACCGGCGACGAAGGTGGTGGTGACGGCGGTGGCGACGATGGACGCCGCCCGCCGGGTGCGATTTCTCACGAGAGGACTCCCCGGGTATCCGAGCATGGACAGCCGTGGGAGCGCTGACACGACAGTTGCACACCCGGCCCTGTCTGTAAAGCGTCACCGGCCGGGCACACCCGGTGGCCCGCGGACGATCCGGCTCCACCGGCGCTGATCATCTTGTCGGGCGGCCCTGTTACGGTCGCGCCGCTGTCGCACCAGTCGAGCCGGAGGTAGGCGTGATCCGTTCGCACATGTCGTCGTTCGCCGGAATGCCGGTGGTCCCCTTCACACCGGGGATGACGCTGCCCGACGACCCGTCGGCCGTCGCCTGGCGGCTGGAGGTCGAGGACTTCGAGGCCGACCCGGAGGAGTTCGCCGGCCTGGTCGCGGCGCTGCGGGCGGAGGTTCCCGGCGAGGCGGTCCGCGCGCTGGTCGTCGGCGAGTGGGGCTCGGCGTACGAGCGGGCACTGCCTGTCGACCTGCTGGCCGACGCGGCGAAGGACTGGACCGCCCTGCGCGCGGTGTTCCTGGCCGACCTGGTCAGCGAGCAGTGCGAGATCTCCTGGCTCACCCACGGCGACCTCACCCCGCTGCTGACCGCCTACCCCGAGCTGGAGGTGCTGTGGGTACGCGGGGGCAACGAGCTGAGCCTGCAACCGGTCCGGCACACCCGGTTGCGGGAGCTGGGCTTCCAGACCGGCGGCCTGCCGGCCGGGGTGACCCGCGCGGTGGGCGACTGCGACCTGCCCGCGCTGCGCCGGCTCGACCTGTGGCTGGGCCGGCAGGACTACGGCGGCGACACCGGCACCGATGATCTGGCCGCCATCCTGGCCGGTGACCGGTTGCCGGCGCTGCGGCACCTGGCGGTCTGCAACGCCGAGTTCGCCGACCTCGTCGCGCAGGCGGTGTCCGCCGCCCCGGTGGTGGCCCGGCTGGAGGTGCTCGACCTGTCGATGGGGGTGCTGACCGACCCCGGCGCCGAGGCGCTGCTGGCCGGGCAGCCGCTGACCCACCTGCGCCGCCTCGACCTGCACCACCACTTCCTCTCGCCCGAGGTCGCACAGCGGCTGGTGGACGCGCTGCCCGGCGTCCAGGTCGACCTGGACGACCCGCAGACGCCCGACGAGTACCACGGCACGATCTACCGGTTCACCGCGGTCGGGGAGTGAGCGCCGATGAGCTTCGGTTCCCACGCAGAGACGTTCGCCGGCCGGCCGGTGGTCGAGTTCCCCGCCGACGGGCCGCTGCCCGTCGTCAACGGCGAGGTCTGCTGGCGGATCGCCGACTGGCACTTCGACGGGAACACCCGGCAGGACACCCTGTCGGCGCAGTTCCGGGACCGGTTCGACCGGTTCGTCGAGCAGGTCGGTGACCGTGTCGAGGCGCTGGTCGTCGGGGCCTGGGGATACGCGGCGTTCCACCACGCCCCGATCGCCCAGCTCTGCGCGGCGGCCCCCCGGTTGCCCCGGCTGCGGGCCCTGTTCCTCGGCGACATGACCTCCGAGGAGTGCGAGGTCTCCTGGATGCGGGTCGGCGACGTCAGCCCGTTGCTGACCGCGTACCCGCAGTTGGAGGTGCTGCGGGTACGCGGCGGGGAGGACTTCACCTTCTCCCCGGTGCGCCACGACCGGCTGCGCAGGCTGTCCGTGCAGACCGGTGGGCTGTCCCGGGAGTTCGTCGGCGCGGTGCTCAGCTCGGAGCTGCCCGCGCTGACCGACCTGGACCTGTGGCTCGGCACCGACGACTACGGCGGGAACACCACCGTGGCCGATCTGGAACCACTGCTGGCCGGCAAGGTCTTCCCGGCGCTGCGCCGGCTCGGGCTGCGTAACGCCGACATCACCGACGATCTCGCCGCCGCGCTCGCCACCGCCGCCGTGGTGCCCCGGCTGGAACGGCTCGACCTGTCGTTGGGCACCCTCGGCGACGACGGGCTCGCCGCGCTGCTGGCCGGGCAGTCCCTGACCCACCTGACCGCCCTCGACCTGCACCACCACTACCTGTCGGAGGAGGCCGCCAACCGGGTGGTCGCCGCGTTGCCCGGCGTCGAGGTCGACGTCTCCGAGCCGCAGGAGCCGGACGAGGACGACGGCGAACTCCTGCGCTACACGGCGGTGTCGGAGTGACATGCGACTGACCGTGGTGGGCAACCCCGACAACCGGCGGGTCGCGCTGTTCCGGCGGGCCGTGCGCGACGCGGGGTTGCCCGATCCGGCGGTGCTGCCCTGGGCGCGGGTGCTCACCGGGGCAGCCCCGCCGGACGTCGACACCCTGGTCCGGGTCGACTCCCCCGGCGAGGACGCGGAGGTGGACCGGCTGCTGCGCGGGGCGGCCACCCAGGCAAGGCACGGTGAGCTGGTCGGCCTCGCCGACACGTACGCCGGGCTGGTGGCCGGGATGGGCCGGGTGGCCGCCGGCGGCGCGACGCTGCTCAACCACCCGGACGACGTGGCGGTGCTGTGCGACAAGCGGCGTTGTCACGCGCTGCTGTCGGCGGCCGGGGTGCCGGTGCCGGCGGCGCTGCCCCCGGTGGAGGGCTATCCGCAGATGCGGGCGGCGATGGCGGCGGCCGGCTGGAGCCGGGTGTTCGTCAAGCCGGCGCACGGCTCGTCGGCGGCCGGGGTGATCGCCCTCGCGGTCGGGCCGCGCCGGGTGCAGGCGGTCACCACGATCGAGACCACCCCGGACGGGTTGTTCAACTCGTTGCGGCTGCGCCGTTACGACGACGAGACGACCGTGGCGGCGCTCGTCGACCGGCTCGCCCCGCAGGGGCTGCACGTGGAGCGGTGGCTACCCAAGGCCGGGCTGGCCGACCGGGTGGTCGACCTGCGGGTGGTGGTGGTCGCCGGTCGGGCCACCCACGCCGTGGTCCGGGCCGCCCGGGGACCACTGACCAACCTGCACCTGGGCAACGCGCGGGGCGACCTGGACGCGCTGCGGGCGGCGGCCGGGCCGACGGCCTGGGCGGCGGCGATGCGGACCTGCGAACGGGCGGCGGCCTGCTTCCCCCGGTCGCTGCACGTCGGGGTGGACCTGATGTTCCTGCTGGGTTGGCGGCGGCACGCGGTCGCCGAGGTCAACGCGTTCGGCGACCTGCTACCCGGGGTGCTGGCCGACGGCCGGGACACCTATGCCGAGCAGGTGCACGCGCTGACCAGCGGCCGGTGGGACCGGTGGCGGGCCACCGTGGCGGCGGAGCGGGAGACGGTGGGAT